>JABWCM010000333.1 GCA_013360285.1 Myxococcales bacterium | reverse complement strand
AACCACTCTCCCAATGGCATACACTCACCTCCTCACTTGGGAGGTTCTATCGTAGTTGCCTGAAATGTCTAAAAAATTTCCTTAAGTCACTGGCATTGCGATTAAGCCCGGCTTTCTGCTGCGCCGCTTCGTCGTCAGGGCCGGCAGAGGGTGTATCCAATATGCTAAGATAAGTAGACTGTACAGGTTTCCCGTGGGCGTCTGGCGGGGTCACGATATGCGGTCTGAGCCATCCAAGCATCATGCGTGACCACGCCGACAGGCTTTGCGGCAACGGAGAGGCGGTGCCGCTCATCAATTCCCAACCTCCCGTGGAATTGTAGGACGTTCGAGCGTAAATATCGGGCAGACCGATGGAATGACCAAATTCATGAATGAATGTGGACGTGTCGGTGTATTCGCTTTGCATGTTGTAGTCTCTTCCCCACAACCCCGGTTCGATGGGTACACCCCCGCGGGCATGGAGAAACCCTTCTACCATCGGCCCTTCCGCAGTACGTTTTTGCACCAGAAACCGGTGCGGCCAGATCCGTTCGGCACATTCACGGGCAGGTTTGGACAACGTGGCGAGCGCTTCTTCACCGACGTTTGGATTAAGAATGTCGTCGATTTTATACAGCCGCTGACACGATGACTGACCTCCACCGGCATAGACCAACACAAAATGGTCCAGATAACCGTCGGATTCGGCGAGATCTCCATCACCATCGAAATCTGTGGGGTCCCACCGGTCAAATGAACGCCAGTCCAGGTCCGGATGTTGGGCAAATACCCCCAGAAACACCTCTTCCACCAAACTTTCGGTATCCGAATCGTTTCGCCACGAACCCCCTGCGGGCCGTTGTGGTAAGCCATAAGCGGCACGGGTTTTTGCCAGCCTGAACGGAGTCAGAACCTTCCCTTGTAAATGATACACCCCGAGGCTTTGGTTGTGGAAATAATGGCTCAAGGTTCCCACTCGGCCATAGTTGGGATCAAACAACGTTTCCTGGTAAAACGCCGCCAGTTTGGAACCTTGGTCGGGGTCGCCGTTGAAACGATCAAACTGGACGTCCTGAAACTCAACCAACACCACCAGCAGTTGGTGGGGGTCCGATTTGGGGGCAGCGACCTTTGGAATGTGGTCCCAACGGAGGACAGGATTTCCAAGACGGTCGAACTGGAGGTTCGCCAAATCCTCAATCATTTGGCGGCGTTTCCCGGCCAGATGCTCGCCATCAGATAGGGGAGCGGCGGCTGCGCCAGACACAAACAACAGGAGAAGCACCAGCGGTAACATCATGGTTGATTTCAAATTTCACCTCCACTTCCCCCAAAACAAAACACCATGAATCGACCACGATGGAGTTGTTTCGTCAATGGCTCAATGACGGAAATCCCGGCCAGGTACTGGAATTGCGAATCAGAATAAACGCGGACCGGTGGAGTATACGAACACGGGATTTTTGCGTTGACACTTCTGGGCGTCTTTCCCTACTATCACCAAACGTTCGCGACGATTCCTGCGCGCGACGGTCGGGCCAACAGCGGGTTGTCAGCGCCAAATTGGAGGCAACATGACTCAAAAAACGGGAATCATTTATACTTCAGATGGACCGTTCCGTTCGGATCAGCTTCGCTCAGGTGATCCGTATGAATTGTATCGTGGTCATCCCATTCGTTGCGCTCCTACTGGAGGAGACGGCGCTCGTGGGATCACGACTGGGGTTCATGTGCTGGACACCGACCCGGATGTGGAAGAAACGGGAGTGGATGCGGGATTTTCTCCGTCCAAAGATACCCTGTGGGCGCCGGATATTTCGGTCGGTGGAGTTCCAAACAAACCAGGGTGGATTCAGGGTGTACCGCCGCTGGCGGTGGAATATGCTGGAACACACCAGGATGAAGACACGTTGCAGACCAAAATCGCGGGTTTGTTGGAGCGCGGCACGCGGTATATCTGGGTGGTGCGTCTGACTGGTATAAAACGGGTGGAGGTGTATACACCCAATGCGGCGCCGCAGACTTATTTTGCCGGCGACGTGTTGCGGGCGGAAGGGGTGTTGCGAAATTCGGTGCCGGTGGAAGCGCTGTATGACCGAAATAAGTCCCTGGAATTGGCCTTTTCCAATCTGTTGCAACGTCACGGCTACGACAGTTTGGAAGCCGTCTTGGAAGAGGGAAAACGAGAAGGAATTGAACAGGGAATCGAGCAGGGAATCGAAAAAGGAATCGAGCAGGGAATCGAAAAAGGAATTGAAAAAGGAATTGAACAGGGAATCGAAAAAGGAATCGAAAGGGGAATCGAGCAAGGTGAACGTCTCGGTAAGTTGGCGTTTGCGAAAACGATGTTGTTACGACTGTTGGAATCTCGCGAGCCCGGTGTTACGGAAGAACAAAAAAACCGCATTGAGGAGTGTAACGAACTAAGTCAGTTGGAGGACTGGATTCAATCGGAGTTTGTGAAAAAGTAACCCAGAGAGTTTGTGAAAATAGCTACGTGCCCCAATTCCGGCCGCTTTTGTCCCCAAAGGCTTCCGAAAAAGATTTCGCAATATGCCCGATATTACTCAACTTTTTCAAAGCCAATGGGGCACAAAATCGGCTGACTTGGGTCACGTCCATATTTTTTCACAACCTCAGATTTTGCACGAATGAATTGAGTTCCCGAGTGTGGAGTCACCGTGACCAAACGCATTTTTGTGGCAATGGGTGGACTACTGACCGCCGGGATCATCTGCGGAATCATTGTTTTTTGGATGCGTTCCAACAGCAACCGAAGTGTGATCAATCAGCCGCAAGTCAGCGAAAATCTTTACCAAAACAATCAACCGTCACCCGACGACCCAAACCCGACCCGTAGTACTGATGTTCCTGGGAATGCCGATGGTTCTCTCACCGTCGACCAATTGCTGCGTAACGAGCTGGAGGCGGCCGAGAAACAAGCGCATCACTTTCAGTTTCCTGAACCCGACCTAATCGACCAAATCGAAGAAGAGATCGTAAACTCGGAAGACGATTGTGCGGTTTACAACGAATCGTTGCATAAAATCGCCGCGCTGCGTTTTAGTTCGGCCCAAAGTGGTGCTGACCCAGGATTGTTGGCCGTTGCGGCGGATCTGTACCTTGTGGAAAGGAAACAAGAGGTTCTTAAGTTACAGATTTCACTGTTGGAATCGGTTGTACGAGAGCCGGTCAGCGAACACGAAGATCCGGAAGCCATCAGCTCGGCGGTGGATGTACACAAACAACGCCTGTTGGAGTTGTCTAAGCTGGAACAGCAATTACGTATCGACGCCGCGGCGTTTCCGGGTCGACCGCTTCGAAAGCCCGACGACGCATACCGCTTGCTCAGCCAAACGATGTGGAGTGAAGTGGCGGAAGAGGCCGAACGTCTGCTCGAAGAATGTGAACATTCGCCCACGTCAACAGTGGGTATACGGGATCTCGTGGAACAAGCCATGGGTCTTGCAGACGACGAAGCACATGGGCATTCCGTGGGTTCGTTGACCTTCGCTCGAAAGTACGCTCGGGTGTTATTATGAGACAATCTGGCGGTTCGACGGCATTCGATAAACTGGCAGCTCGGTTTTTTGTAGTGGGAATGACGCTGCTGAGTTCCAGTGCAGACGCCTGGAACAGCCCGGAACACGAAGCGTTGGGGGGGACGGTATATTCGTTAGCAGCGGCACGGTTTGGCGGCGCTGAAAAACAACAACTGGACCCGCTTGATCCAACACAGTTAGCCTCCTGGTCCGCGTTGTTTGAAAAAGGGGTCGCCGAGCCGGACTATTGCCATAGTTATTGGCACAGCAATTACATCAAAGGAGTGATCCCGTGCGCTCCGGGTGGATGTAAGATCAAATCCGGCGTGCCGGTTTCCATCGCACCAACCGAGACGTTTTATGGATTGTCGGTCAACGAGAGCCATTTTGGGGAACTGACCAAAGTACACTGGCAATATTTCGACTCCTTGGCGCTGGCGGCCGCAGGTCGGTATCGCGACACATGTAATCCCGTCTGCAGGGATCTTGCAGTAACATTAGAAGCGTTTGCCCAACATTATCTTACTGACAGGACCGCTTCGGGACATGCATTCAGTGACGACCCAGACAACTGGAAAGCCGGCCTCAGCAAGATGGACGGTATGCGTGGGTGTTTTCATGGGCAACCCGGATACAAAGATTTCTTCATCGGTTTGGGAACCGCTTTTGAATGCAAAAACTGGGCGTGGGGAAAAGACCGTGGATCACTTGGCGAATCGGCGCGCCGGTTCGGCGGTGCTTATTTTGCTTTAGGCGCCGAATGGTGGAGTGACGACAATTTGGCCAAGGGGGGTAAAACCCAAAAAACGTTGTCTTTTTCACCTGGGGTCGACGCACTGGAGAGGGTTTTTGCTCGGATGTTGTGCAAAAAAGAGGGAACCATCAACTGGGTAGATACGTTTGTGTCCAACCGAGACATGTGTCAGGTGATGTTGGGCCAATGTTGTATTTCCAACTCGGCAGCAACAGGAATTCAGTGCACCTATTGCCAGCCACACATTACGGAAACGGAGTTAAAAACCGCCTGCCCCATTTTGGGAACCCCGAAGTATTCTCCGGAAAGCGGGGGAGTATGGACGAAGTTGCGCAACAACACATGGGTCCAGTTGGGGTGGCCCGGTCAAGGGATCGGCGGTTGGTCCGGAACGTTTGTTGCCGAACAGTTGGCACGTGGCCCGGCGTCGGTTAACCCGGATGCTCGTTATAATACCGTCGGTACGGTGCTCATGGCGGCCGGTTGTTTGTCATCGGGGTTGTCGTGTGGGGCTCCATTGAGGAATCAGTTTTGTGATGGGTGGCCGTGTGACAAACCCAAAATCAACTTTTGTCGTGGGGCATTACCGGCTCGCCCATGTGCTGCGGATCCCTGCGGGGAATATTATCTGCACACAGAATTTGTCCCGAAACCGGGCGGGGTAGGGGGATGTGTATGCAAAAATGAGGCCGGAGACGGGGTGTGTGCCGTTGATGTGGGCGAAAATTTCACCAATTCGGGGGAAGATTGTGGTGCCGACCGGTTGTACTGCGGTGATGGGTATTGTAACAAAGGTGCAGGAGAACAGGAATACACCTGCCCCAAAGATTGCGCCAAACCTCCTGCTGTCACTCCGACCTGTACGGCGTTGGGGCCCCAGAAACACCCTGCCACACCGGTATGCGGTAACGGAAAGGGGGACGTGGGGGAATCCTGCCAATTGTGCCCAAAAGATATTGGATTCGGCCCGGCGTATGCAGGATTTGCTGACTGCTCAAAAGCCGATCCGACGTATGCTGCCAAGGGATTCAGCGACCATGGCTGTTTTAATCCTTTTCTTTGTGTGACCCAAGAGAATGGGGGATGGTGTGATGGATTTTGTGACGATGTGGAAGGATGTGTTCCTGGAACGCCCGTCGACTGTTCCAATATCACCTGCGAATCCGACCTACAATTGAGAATGAAGTGTGGGTGGCTTACCGAAAAACAACTGTGTGACGACTGCAACAGCACCACGTTGTGCGATGGCACGGCTGACTTTGATTGTACGGTGGACGAGTGTGATAAGGCGGGTTCCCCCATGGGAGAGTGTAAACATACCAACATTTGTTGCGATGATTGCGACGCCTGTAATGGAAAAGAAATCTTCGACTATGACGCCATGGGGTGCGAAGCTGGTGTGCCGGATATCGTCTCCCCATGTATTGCGGGCATGTGTGGAGAGCACCCGAATGGGTGTGGAGTCATGGTGGATTGCGGGATGTGTCCTGATTGCGGTTTCGCAGATACCGTTCCCTGCCCGGCCGACGTGCCGGTGGATCTGACCGCCGAAGACATTGGAATTTCCGACGTGTCACCGGATTGGGTGATGACCGACGCACTGTGCATTGGTGCCGACACTTGCTGTGCACCCGTTGTTTGCACACCAGGAATGTGCGACGTGTATACCAATGGGTGCGGCATGGTGGTGGACTGCGGAAGCTGCCCCATCATGTGTGGGGATATGATCTGCGACCCATCCGAATCCTGCGTCTGCCCCCTTGACTGCGGTACCTGTGAAATCTGTGGCGACGGGATCTGCAATGGTGGGGAGTCGTGCACCTTGTGCCCTACTGATTGCGGAATGTGCCCCACGATGGATGCCGGCCCCACGAGTTATTGCGGTGACGGGATCTGCAATGGTGGGGAGTCGTGCACCCAGTGCCCTACTGATTGCGGAATGTGCCCCACGATGGATGCCGGCCCCACGAGTTATTGCGGTGACGGGAGTTGCAACGGTGGGGAGTCGTGCACCCAGTGCCCTACTGATTGCGGAATGTGCCCCACCAGTTGTTCCTCGATGTGTTCCGTGATGTGCCCTGCGGGTTCCGGGTACAATTCTTGTTGTATGCTTTTGTGTGGACCTTAAGGAGGCAGCGATGACTTGGAAGTTACTCAGAGGCTGTGAAAAAATAGCTGCGCGCCCTGGTGCCGGCGACTTTTGGCCGACTTGGCTCCGAAAAACCCTGCGCCATATTCCCGATATGACTCGGGTTT
>JABWCM010000332.1 GCA_013360285.1 Myxococcales bacterium | reverse complement strand
ACAGTGGCCGTAGCGAGGCGGGCCTGCCGACCGAGGCAGGACCGACGCAGTAGGCCAATGGCTCGCGTAGCTTATTTTTTTCCCAAACACCCTCTAAGGAACTTTCAATTGGTTGTGTGTTCGTAAGATGAATTTCACACCGTGGCTGCCTTGTGCCGCCTCGCCCGAAAAAATCCCTGCGGCATATTCTCGATATGACTCAGAATTTTTCCGGACGATTCGGCATAAATCCGGGTTGCCCAAATCTCCCCCAAAAACACGACACACCGGGAACGGTGGGCATTTTTTGCCCAGAGGCATGGTAACGTCATGTTGAGGACAAATTAACTTACCTGGGTCCGCCACCCGTCTCCTGTGGATTATGGCCTTTGTCGGACACCAAACACGATTCGCGTATCCAATATGGTGAATTATGATTTCTACTGCGGACTTTAAGAAAGGGGTACGTTTCGAGTGGAATGGAGAACCTTATATGATTCTCGAATCCACGTCACAAAGCCCTTCCGCTCGTGGCGGAGCAACACTTATCAAGGTTAAGGTCAAACATATTCTCAGTGGACAGTTTGCCGCTGCCACGTTCAAAGCAGGGGAAAAGTTCCGGGAACCCGACATTGAGATGCGAAGCGGCGAGTATTTGTACCAGGACGGCACTGACTGGGTATTTCTCGACCAGGTAACATACGAGCAGGTCGCACTTGCGGCGGACACACTAACCGACGAACCGTACTATCTTACCGATAATCTCCCGGTCCGACTCATCTACTACAACCAGCGCCCAGTCGGCGTGGAATTGCCGCATAGCGTGGTATTGAACATCAGCCAATGTGACCCCGGAATTCGAGGAGATACGGTCAGCGCAGTCACCAAAGAAGCCATCATGGAGACCGGACTCCGCGTTCAAGTCCCGATGTTCATTGAGAAAACTGACAAGTTACGAATCGATACACGTGACGGACGGTACCTGGAGCGAGTCAAGTAGGTTGGGCAACCGGCAGCGTGGTCAACCCGGATTCTCACCAACGTTCGCGGCGAGGGAGCAGACATGTGGTCGAATTCCGGTAGCGGACGCCAACCTGCCAAAATGTACCCAATACGTGGAGCACGGCGACGGGGCCACGACTACAAGGACTCGAGACAAATCGACCGTTGTGGCGCGAGCTCGTGAGCAATCTGGGTTAGTGCTGTGGCGCGGCTTTCGTGTTGAAAGTCCAAATCTTTTCGTAGGGATTGCCGTCAACAATGCCTCTAGCGACGACTTCGTATGTTGTACCGTTACGAAGTGGTTTCAACGCTGTTAGACTTACTGTTACTCGTTGAAGCAGACTGTTCGGATCGGAAACGTCATTTGGATAACGCACAAACGATTCCACAAGAATTCCGTTTTGATACAAAAGCATTTTGAAGTTTTCGCCAAGTTCGGTGTCGTGATCGAATTGTAAGGACACGAAATAGCCGGTTGGCGCACTCAATGACTCGGGGAGGGGGTTGGGTGATTCTGTACCGTCGAACAAAACGGGCACATCCACTTGGCCGTCCGCGGGGTAAGCAATGGGTTCGTGCTGCAAGTAGAATTCCGCTCCACTAATTACATCCAGACACCAATAATTTTGTGCCATTCCGACGCCAATCGTGGACAACCCAGGCTCAAACAACGGGAGGCGGTGATAGATGCCTTCGATCCACTTGTCGATGGCAAGGGTAATTGTCGAATATCCGTATGCTATATTGCTGAACTTGCCGGCAAATGCTCCTTCCTCACTGTACCCTGGTAACTCGGGATTCTCGTCGTGGGTGAGTACACGATGAAGGGCCATATATTCTGCGTGTTTCTGACATGCAGCGCTCAATACCGGATCCTCGGCGACTGGCGACAACCCGGCGAGATTACGATAGAAATTAACCCGTGTAACCGCATCCTTAGACCAAGGATTCGACGACGGCAACGCGTCCGTCGCAAATGTGTCGGATGTTGTGTGGTCCGACGAATCCGGCGTAATGCCGGAGTCATCCTGCACCACGTCTGTGAGCGGGTCTTGACTACCGTTGTCCTGTGAGGAAACGTCATCGTTTGCACATGAGTAAATCGACCCCAATATGAACCACCAGACGGGTACTCGCCGACACAGCAACTGAAAAACAACAGCGTACCCAGATTTCTCGCGAGGACTCGTAGCGAAACCGCCGAAACGCTGGCGAATTCTACAAGCGCGGACCTTCGGCGCGCGGTGACAAACCTGCGGCCCATTCAACACGCCGGAAGGAGCAAGGCCAGAAAACGCCGGCAGATCGGCAGTCGTAACCGAAGACCGGTGAGAAATTCGGGCTGTCCAGGGACCAAGCCTCTTCGGTTGATTTTCTTGTCGTCGATATCCGTAAATCGTTCCGTACATCTCCCACTCCGTCAGAATACACTTTCGAGATTGTATGGCGATTCGATGGTCGTTTCCAGTCGGAAGCCACCGTCCCAGTCGTAGACTCCCTTCGTACGAATCCAAGATTCCAGGATGACAATTCGGAAGCCCAGGCCAGGTACCACCGTGGCGCTTTTGGGTACCGGAAAGTACCAGGATGGCACCATCGCCAACGCTTTCACGAACCCACTAACCTGTAATCATTAATATTTTTTTGTGGCATGAATCTAGCAATGTGAATTGGTGGCACACGGAAGCCGGAGGTAAAAGTGTTGGCAAGAATCATAACTGGCGGAATTTGGGGCATTGATGCTTACGCCATTCAGCTCGAGGTAGATATCTCACAAGGAACCGAGTCATTTGAGATCGTTGGATTGCCGGAAACCGCTGTCAGAGAGAGCAAAGTCCGCGTAAGGAGTGCCGTTAAGAACAGCGGATTTTCGTTTCCTCACACACGGATAACAGTTAATTTAGCACCGGCAGATGTTAAGAAAACAGGATCTGGTTACGATCTTCCCTTGGCCATCGGCGTTCTAAGTGCCAGCGGCCAATTGGGTGACCATCGTCATGACGACAGTTCGGTGTTTGTCGGCGAACTGAGCCTCGACGGGCGACTGTCGCCCGTACGTGGCGTGCTGTCCATGGCAATCGCAGCACGAGAGCAACGCCGCCAGAACCTATTTGTACCAAGTGCAAATGTAGCTGAAGCAGCGTCTGTTGGGGGACTGAGGGTATTTGGAGCGAACAATTTGGTAGAAATTGCATCTCACTTAAGACGCGAGACGTTGATCAACGAAGCAAACCATTCCACATGTCTAACACGTTCCTCAACATCCGACTCACTTCTAGATATGGGTGATGTTAGGGGCCAAGAGCAAGCGAAACGTGCGCTCCTCATTGCCGCCGCAGGCGGTCACAACGTGCTCCTGGTCGGTGCGCCAGGCAGCGGCAAAACAATGTTGGCACGACGACTGCCCAGCATCTTGCCTCATATGGACGAGGAAGAAACACTGCTTACAAGCCGGATCTACAGTGTGTCCGGGTTGCTGGACCGCGGGCTTATTGCAACGAGGCCATTTCGAGCCCCTCACCATACGGTAAGTACTGCCGCCCTCATCGGCGGCGGATCTCCACCACGGCCAGGTGAAGTGTCATTGGCGCACAATGGGGTTCTTTTTTTGGACGAGCTTCCAGAATTTAGCCGCATCGCACTCGAAACCTTACGGGAACCACTAGAAGACGGCCGCGTCCACATCGCTCGTGCAACCGCGCGAGTGACTTATCCCGCGCGGATAATGCTCGTGGCAGCAATGAATCCGTGTCCGTGCGGGTGGTACGGTCAAGAAATCCGCGACTGCACTTGTAGCCCAGACGAGGTTCGCCGCTATCGGTCTCGCGTTTCCGGACCGTTAATGGACCGTATTGATGTTCAACTGGAGGTGCCACCCGCCCGCTACGCGGATCTGAGCGGCTCGCGCCATTCGGGGATGACCAGCGGTGAAATGGCAACCTCGGTTGGCAACGCGCGGGTGATCCAGAACGCCCGCGGGGGCGGAAAAACCACCTACAACGCACTGCTCCAGGGCGACGACCTGCGCCGGGCATGCGCGCTGGCGTCCCGCGCTGAAGGATTGTTGAGACGATTTGTTGACGATTGCGGCATGAGCGCTCGCGCTTTCACTCGCGTACTCCGCGTTGCACGAACCGTGGCGGATTTGGAAGGAAGTGATTCCGTCGACGTTGGGCATGTATCAGAAGCAATCAGTTATCGCATGATGGACGGCGGTCTCCCCCAAGCCGCTTAACAAATTCCGGTGGTGTTTTGGTTGATTTTAGCCCGGATTTCTCGCGAGCTTGCGGGCGAGAACGCCGAGACGCCAGTAAATTCGGCGATGGTGGGCCTTATTTGCCCGCAGGTATGGTTGCGCGATGTTGAGGACAAAAGGGTCTACCGTGCCCGAAGATCCTCGCGGATCGACGCTCGTAGCCGCAAGCTTGTGGGAAATCCGGGCTAGGTGTGTGGTGCTAAAAAGGGGTTTTCATGATCCAGCCGGATTTTCGCCGGGTCGCGCGGCAAAAACTCTGCGACATGTTGTCGATAATATTTCAGTTTTCGTCGGGGCACTGGGACCAAATTCCCAGCGCCAAGTCTGCATCGATTTTTTAACCAACTCAGAGGGTGCGCAGGTGACCATCACACCAAAGCTGGTAAGAGACACCGGTTAGTTAGGTGTCGTAACAAGGGGGTACACATTGGGCCGTGTGGCGCAAGTGAATATCGTAATATTACCTAGATCACAGGAGAAGCCATGTCAGTTAATGAGCGTGCAAATAAACTTAACGGTGCTCTTTCTACTATTCAGCGAAATTTTGGTAAAGGTGCGGTGATGTTGTTGGGCGACGAAGAAGCACAACAAGACGTATCGTCATTTTCAACTGGTTCGTTGGGGTTGGACATTGCGTTGGGTATCGGTGGGTTGCCCCGTGGACGCCTGGTGGAAATATATGGCCCGGAGTCATCCGGAAAAACGACGCTGACGTTGACTGCAATCGCAGCGATCCAGCGAGCCGGGGGGACGGCCGCATTTGTCGACGCCGAACATGCACTGGATGTGAGCTACGCGCGGAAGTTGGGTGTCCGGGTCGAAGATCTGATCGTTTCGCAGCCGGACACAGGAGAGCAAGCACTTGAAATCGTTGAGATTCTTGTTCGATCTGAAGCTGTCGATCTTGTTGTCGTGGATTCGGTTGCTGCGTTGGTTCCGAAAGCCGAAATCGAAGGGGAAATGGGAGATGCTCACGTGGGTCTTCAGGCGCGGTTGATGAGTCAAGCACTTCGTAAACTTACTGCGAGTACACACAAAACAAACACGACGATCATTTTTATCAACCAGTTGCGTCAGAAAATCGGTGTGACTTTTGGAAGCCCAGAAACAACGACCGGCGGTAATGCACTCAAATTCTACACTTCGGTTCGTTTGGATATCCGTCGAATTGGTTCGGTAAAGGAAGGGAACGATTCGGTGGGCAATCGTACAAGGGTCAAAGTGGTCAAAAACAAAATGGCGCCGCCATTTCGTGAAGCGGAATTTGACATCTTATACGGAGAAGGAATCTACTACTTTGGAGAACTTGTGGATTGGGGTGTCAGCCTGGGACTGATCGACAAGTCGGGTTCGTGGTACTCATTTCAAGGTACCAGCTTGGGGCAGGGGCGTGAGAAGTCAGCAACGTATTTGGCCGACAACCCCGAAACTGCCGTTTCCGTGGATTCCGGAATTCGGGCTCGGATGGGTCTACCCGTTAACACACAGCTACAACAGGCCAGTGGGTTGGAGAGTGCAGCGCCAACAGGCACCGGTTCCAGTCCAAAGAAGGCGGGTAAGAAAGCAGCGTAGCGAACGACTGCCCAGGGGGCCTGGCTGCCTGGTATTCGACCCAAATCTGTCGTCGGTAATCTGGATAACACGAAACCACAAACTTACTCGGAGGGTAAGCAGAAATAACGAAGTGCACCCAGTCGGGTTAATTTAGCACTGAATTGGCCAGGACCGAACCGCAGAAATATTGATCACTACAGCAAAGAAGGTCACGGCCAAAGCTGCTTAAATTAGCCGACTAGGTGGCTTGTGTTTTTTAGGGGAATTTTTGGCCAGCCGAATTTGAGCCGGATCGTCCGGAAAAATCCTGAGTCATATCGGGAATATGGCGCATGGATTTTTACGGACGAGATGGCCAAAGGCGGCCAGGGCGTGGAAATCATCTAAAAACAGGAGCCACCTAGGTGGCTGGTGTTTTTTAGGGGTTTTCGCGACCCAGCCGAATTTGAGCCGGATCGTCCGGAAAAATCCTGAGTCATATCGGGAATATGGCGCAAGGATTTTTACGGACGAGACGGCCAAAGGCGGCCAGGGCGTGGAAATCATCTAAAAACACCAGCCACCTAGGATTCACCCGGATTCGTCACGAGCTTGCAGACCAGGATGCGTACACGTCGGCAGATTTGGGTGTAGCGAAGATCTTTTACTCAGAGGGTGTTTGGGAAAAAAATAAGCTACGCGAGCCATTGGCCTACTGCGTCGGTCCTGCCTCGGTCGGCCCATCCTCAGCGTACCTTCGGGTACGCCT
>JABWCM010000331.1 GCA_013360285.1 Myxococcales bacterium | reverse complement strand
GTCCGCGAGGATCAACCTGAGAACTGGAATTACCGGGGGCTTGCGACGGAAGCCAACCACGATTGATCACGTGGTCGCCCACTACGGGTGACACCAACGGTAAATAGAACGGTTCATCGTGATCATCAATACGCACAGCGTACGGCGCGTTATTAAGCAACACGTATTCCGTTGTCACCCGTATCAACCGCTCGTCGATCGAAAATTGTACTTGCATTCGGTAAGATAATGACGACAGATCCGCGACGCTGTCATATGCAATGAGAGTTGTAACCTCGGATCCCACCGAAGCAACCTGTTCGGAAAACACGTAGCCGTCGTGGATTAGGCTCGCACGAAGTTGCGTACCTTCAGGTTGCTCGACGTCTGCAAACAGGACATTACCGTTCGCGTCCGCCAAAGCCTGATATGCTGCCATTACGTGGAATACTTCATTCGGACCGGGGTCTCTCCTACGCGCTTCGAGCAGTACAGCAACATGTCCATATCTTAACAGCGCGCCGGCGCGATCTGCGCGCCATACTGCAACCTTTACCGAGTTGTCTCTGGGTATTGTCTCGGCGGTTTTCTGAGGCAAATCGATATTGGGTGAGTCTACGGGAGGGTGACCCGCGGGTAGGTCTGACTGCGCCATCGCCGGAGAGACAGCAAAATCGGCAACCAACCACGGTATCATCAGAGCAAGAACGACACCGGAGACCGGCGGTGAATGTGTTCGTGTTTCCAGTTGACGTAGCGCTCTGATCGCACCAACTGCCAGTTCTTCTTGCTGAGCACGTAGCTCGTCGTAATCTTCTTGGCTAACCTTTCTCGACCGCAGATCCAACTCCAGTTCTCGGATAGACCTTAGCGCCCGCTCTTTTTCCTGTTCAAGAAGGGCTCGTTCGATATTGATGGAATCGACATCGGCGCCAGACCGACCCCGCCCTGCGTACAGTATCGCCCGAGCCACGAGGCCCACCGCAACCACCATTGTAATTGCGACCAAAAGCGACAAAACCACAACCATAAAAAGCCTACTCCGCTACGGACTTCTGTCGCGAAAAAAGACATCACCACGAGCCCAGTTCAGAATTAGCGATTCGCAGTTGCATTACCAAATTTTGCCGCATTCATGCCGGCGAATCCGGTGAGAGCACATAACCAAGCTCATGCATACCGATCCAACGCACATCTCATCAAATCTCATCGAGTTCGTCATCCAGAATCGCGCGTTCTTCGGGGCTCATCGCAGTCGCTTTATTTTTTGCCGGCTCCGCTTCCGGAACCTGGCCACGTCGGTGGCGCATCGTTAACATAACAGATGTAAAAATACCAGCAGCGCCGGTGATAACAACTGCAGGAACAATCCACGTCAGGCCTTTTTTTGAGTCGGTATTGATGTCTTCCAACGTCCATGGCGCTTCCCCCGGTGCAAGGGACGAGTTTTTTGCATCCAAATAGACGTGGCGTATTTCGTCTGGGGTCATTCCCTCGGCAAGGAGCACCTTGAATCTCGAAGACCATTCGCGCGAGTTCCCGCAGGACAGCGGACATTGTGACAAACTCATGCTATCACTGCACCCGCAATAACAGTTGGTGTGCTCCATCAAGTGGCGATGTGACTCGACAGAAAACAACAACAGTCTTTCGTTTGCCGGGTCTTCGACGAGGAGGTCCGTAAGAACACGGTGCATCGCTAGCCGGGGTGGCTCTTGTTTTCGAGTTGCCAATTTCGCGGCCAATTCGGCGCGTAACTGATCTGCAAAAACGGTTCGACAATCAGTAAGGTTGCCGTCGCGAAAGATATAGCGATTGTCCGCCCTTTCTGCACAGCCAACGGCCCGGTACACCCCGGCGCGAGCATCCTCATAGGTGACGACACCGCCATCCGGCAATGACGTCAGCGGAATCGCATCACCATGACCACCGTCCGACTGTGCAGCAGCGGTACGAGCCCAGACCACACTCAACAAAAGACCAATCGCCAAAAATATGGCCACGGACGTCGCCGCAGACGACGGAATCGGAGCCGCAGGCCCCATGGAACGGGCGGTGGGTAGTGAAACCGTGCCGAACAGGCGCCGGGGAAAAATGCAGATGATGCAGCCTATCACCATGACCAAAGCCCCGGTCCACAGTAGTGACACCAAAGGATTGACCACCGCGAGCATGTTTACGAACGACTGCCCTACGGCGGGGCGCATTGCGATATATAGGTCGTGCAGCAAATAGGACCGAATTGCCAATTCAGTGGTCGGAGTTTGGTGTTTTCGGTAAAATCGTACCTCCGGATTCATGATAAAGCCCACATCTTTGGGATACAAATCAAACGACTGTGTTTCCTCATCGTAACGCGAATAGAGTACGTTCGAGACAGGAAATGGGCGCTCATAGGCCGCGATGAAGGCATCACGTTGCTCTGGTTTGGCAAACACGATTTCGAAGGTTGGAGATCCGGGTCGAAAATTGGCAGTTGCATTGACCCCGAGGTCAACAAGGTGGCCTCGAACGGTCTGAGCATATCGGTGCATCAATTGAGGCAGAATTTGAACAACATCAAGCTCCCGAATAGTAAAATAAGCTTTCAAACCGGACGGATCGAGCCTCTCGATCGAAAATCTCTCTCTAAAAAATGACTCCATGAACACTGCATTTGTGAGCGAAGCACGTGCGTCGTTCTCAACCACCCGGACACGAATCGCAGGACTGTTCACCGTTGTTTCGACAAAAAACGGTTCAAGCTTGGCCAAACTCAAATCTTTGGCCGCGGCATCGACAATTTCGCGCGGAACGGCGTCCCCTTCTTCGAAGACCATCATCACCGCATCGGCGCGAGCGTAAGCTCCATCTTCCACCCAGTGCTCATGAGCCCCAACGAAAGTCAAATGATAGCCACCAACGTCAATCCGGTCTCCCGGATGCAACGCTTGTTCCGGTAATTCGTGGCGAAAGACATTTCCCGCGAATGCAACAAACGCCAAAACAATACCTAAGTGAACGACATAGCCACCGTAACGCCGCGGAGCGTTGCTGACTAGCCGCACCAACGCACTAAGCCATCCGTTTTGATATTTTTCGCGAACAATGGCGGCGTCGCGAAAAAATTCGTACACGATGGAAGCGGTAACGAAGGCCGCAAACAAAAACAGAAGGAATGCGTAGATTTCGACCCGCGTAAGCGCATCCACCCAGCGGGTATAGGCTTCGCCAAAAGTGACCGATTCAAATGCGGGCAAGCTTCGTAAATTACTGGTTCCCGCCAGCGCGGTTTCCACCCACGTTCGAGTTTCATCTAACCAACGTGCACGCAGCATTTGTGTGGCTTCGCCGTGGACAAAAAAAACACGGTATACACACCAGGCAATCGTTCCCGGAATGACCGTCAGAATAGAAACCACTAGAGGTAGTCGGAAGTTTTTTTCGAAATTCTTGCGAGTTGCCTTTTTCCACGCCAAAAGCGGGCCAATTCCGGTCATCAACAGCAACAGGAGTCCCTGCGGCACCATCACCCGGTTAAACCAGGGTGCTCCGAGATCGACGGCTTGGGTGATGGGTTCCGCGAGTCCTAGTGCATCACCGAAAATTCCGTTATAAAAGTGAACAATCGCGTTGTACCCGTTCTGTACCGACTCGGCAGCACTCACTTTAGAAAATACGGTGCCCCACAGCACGATAAATGCGCATCCCAGCAATGCGATATTATTAAGTACAAAGAAGCTTTCCCGACTTAAGAAATGCTCAATTTTTGTTGTTCCCTTGAGCGGCTTCCATCGCCAAACGAGCACCGCGACAGAAACGGCAGCAATCACAAGCATGTACCAGAGAAAATAGATGCTGAGGGTCGAGTCCGCGAAGGCGTGTATAGAATCGATCAACTGACTGCGAGTCAAAAAAGTGCCGAAAATTGTCAACAGAAAAGTCAACAGGACGAGAAAGAAATTCCACCTGCGCAGCATTGCCCGTCGTTCCTGAATCATGACCGAATGGATAAACGCCGTCGACGTAAACCACGGTATCAAACCTGCGTTTTCGACCGGATCCCAGGCCCAATACCCACCCCAGCCAAGCTCCTCATAGGCCCACAAACCACCAAGCACCAGGCCGACGGTCAGAAACATCCACGAAACAAGGGTCCATCGTCGCGTGTCTTTCGCCCATTCGTCGTCAAGGCGTCCTGACAACAATGCTCCTAACGCGTAAGCAAAAGGTATCGTAAACGCGATATAACCGGTGAGAAGTGCCGGAGGATGAATCGTCATCGTGGGATTTTGCAGTTGGGGATTCATCCCCGTGCCGTCTGCGGGCCCTGCAAAAGTCAGAAACGACTCGAACGGGCTTGATTCAAACACCATCAGCATATTGAAAAAAAAGACCGCCAGAAGCAGTGTTCCCGTCGACCATGCCATATACAGGGGATCTTTTTTTCGATTGGAATGAACCGAAATCGAACCAAAAATGCTCAGTATGGTCACCCAAAACATCAAAGCGCCCTTTTCCCCTCCCCAAAATGCGGCAAGGATGTATGCCGTGGGCATATCGACGTCGGTATACGCGGCTACGTACTGGTTCGAAAAATCGTGAGTGACTAGTTGGTGCAGTAAGATAAGCGAAGCGGATATGTACAGGACCGTGGCACCGTATAGTGCGGTCCGTGCACTGCGGATAAGTTCACCGTTTCGTAGCAGCGCTCCGGCATAGGAAGCTACCGCAGCCGCAATGGTAACAAAAAAGGTGGCGTGGATAATAAACTGGCCAAGCTGATGCATTGTTACCCTATGACCCAGGTACGGCTGGTGCGGGGTCCGGTTGGTACCCAGGAGGTCCAACGTGGCGTTCTCGATAATACTTTTGGGACTCCTCTTCCGACATTGTACCGTCTTGATACCGCGACGGGCACTTCACAGTCATCTTGTTGGCTTCGATGAGATAGTTTTCCTTAACCGTACCTTCGAGAATTACCTCGCGGTTTTCTGCAAAGGGGTCGGGAAGAACCTTGGCATAGTGAGCAGATATCTTGTTTCCTTCGGCATCCTGCACATCGAAAGTGATATCTAATTTTGCCGCATCACCACGAATGGAGCCCGGTACAACGGTGCCTGACACCTTCACTTCGGCTCCCATCATACTGTTCCAGTCTACGCGAAGCGCCTTGATCTCGTAATCGTAAACACCACCCGAAAAACTGGATGAAACGATCAAAAAAACCGCCCCAACAACAATTATAGCAACTATCGCCGGGAAAAATGAACTCTTCGTTCCTGTTGCACGTGGAATCGTGTTGTGCGCAACCATGACATCAACCTCCGATACTGCTCATCGTCTGCAACGTCGCAACATGTCCGTGCTCGGCGCCAAACGAGTGGCCATCTACTTTCATAAATAACGCACGACGAATCGCAGCCCCGATTTCTGTGTCGTCTGCGCCCTGACGCATCAAGTTCCTCAGGCTGAGAAATCCCTCTCGAGACAAACATTCACGCAAACGGCCATCGGATGTAACACGCACACGATTGCAGTGTGCGCAAAAATTCTCGCTGAGTGCGGCAATAAACCCTACTCTGACCGGTTCATGTGAACCGTTTTTTGGTGAAAGCTGAAGGTAATGAGCAGGTCCTCCACCAACAACCGGGTCGCAATCGTCAAATTCGTAACTTTCGGCAAGCCGCTGCTTGATTTGCTGCAAAGAGACAAAACCGGTTTTCCAGTTGTCGTCGACCCCAATGGGCATGTATTCAATTAGCCTAAGAATGAATCCGCGTTCAGCGCTGTAACGGATCAACGACGGCGGGTCAAATTCATTGACGCCGGCAACGACCACAGCATTGATTTTCAACGGAATCATTCCGAGTGCTTTCGCTTTCTCGATTCCTGACAGCACCCGCGTAAGGTTGCCGCCGCGAGTTATTTGAGAAAATCTCGCAGGATCAAGCGTATCCACACTAACATTGATGCGCCGCAGGCCTGCGGCGTACAAAACATCCGCGTAATCGTTCAGCAAATGACCATTTGTTGTCATCGCCAAATCTTCGATGCCGTCGAGTCGTGACAGAGCGGCGACCAGCTCACCCGCCAAATGTTTGCGAACCAGCGGTTCACCACCTGTAAGCCTCACCCGACGAATTCCAAGAGAGATAAAAATTGTGGCTAGACGAACGATTTCTTCATAAGTGAGCAAATCTGCTTTGTGGTGGAACTGCAAACCCGTAGCCGGCATACAATAGGTGCAGCGATAATTACAGCGGTCTGTAATGCTGAATCGAACATACTCGACACGCCGATGCTGGGAGTCTTTTAACAACGTATATGGATCGAATCGCATCATGTTGATCACCAGCGGGTAACCGCAGCCCGCAACCACGTAATCTGCAACCTATGCGACGGCGGAAACGGTGTCAAACCAATGCGCACCAAATTCCAGTATCGTCGTGTTGAGTAGGCCGGTGGAGCACGACCGGAAAGCGCTAGATGGCTGGTGTTTTTAGATGAAATTTTTGTCCTGGCCGCCCCTATCCGTCTCGCCCTTAGAGGGTGTTTGGGAAAAAAATAAGCTACGCGAGCCATTGGCCTACTGCGTCGGTCCTGCCTCGGTCGGCCCATCCTCAGCGTACCTTCGGGTA
>JABWCM010000330.1 GCA_013360285.1 Myxococcales bacterium | reverse complement strand
CTCGCCGGGTCTCAACACCCGCTCCGAAACACCGCCGTGCTTCTCGCCGGGTCTCAACACCCGCTCCGAAACACCGCCGTGCTTCTCGCCGGGTCTCAATACCCGCTCCGAAACACCGCCGTGCTTCTCGCCGGGTCTCAACACCCGCTCCGAAACACCGCCGTGCTTCTCGCGTGGTCTCAACACCCGCTCCGAAGCACCGCCGTGCTTCCCGCGGGGTCTCAACACCCGCTCCGAAACACCGCCGTGCTTTTCGGAGGGTTGAGCGACCGGAGACATGGCTTACAGGTCAGACCGGGGACATGATTTACACTTATCGGGCCTCTTGGTTGATGAATTGGGCACTTTGTTTGCTTCGCCCGCAAAAAATCCCTGCGGCACCACCCGGGTATGCCTCGGGATTTTTTCGGACGATTCGGCTAAAATCCGGCTGGCTAAAAATTCCGCTTACAAACACCCGCCACCTGGATCATTTCGTCGTTGACAGCGTTACGGCAACGATCTTAGAAAAACTTCGGAGGTGGTCACTCAACATTCCCAACAATCTGGATTGGAAATCACCATGGTCGAAGCAACAGAAAATACGAATGGGACGGCGCCAATAACACCACCTTAGAAGGTCAGCTTCAAGATGGAAGTGACCCTGAAACAGGTAATTTAGCTCTGAGGACATCTACGATGCGTAGCAACATGATTCTGTCGCTTGTTTTTCTGCTTGGATGCAGCGAATCGTCGCCGTCGGCCGTCGATACTACCCCAGACACCTTGGACACGGGAGCGGATGGGACCGCAGTCGGCGACAACGGCGAAACACCGGCAGATACCGAAACGGCATCCGATTCAGGGTCCGATTTGTTGACGGTCAGCGATGCGCCGCCGAACCCCGCCGATGTGCGGGACCCTTCGGACACCGCCATCTCCGGTCCGCTTGAACTTCCGCTTACACCGCAAGAAATACCGGTTCATATCGATTGGGCGCTCAACGGAACCCCTGGTTTATCGGGGGTATTGTTACAAACCGGACTGGCGACTCACAATGGGGACCTGTTTGTCACCGCTTATTTCAGTGGAACGGTGTCCGTTGGTAACTTAACAATATCCGCGGACGACACATCCTATACCCATGTCCTGGGTGTACGGGTCTCTCCCAAAGGCGAAGTTCGTTATCTTCGTCATTTGTGCGACGGATGTTCGGGTGCTGCGGGGGAAGCTTCGGACGGACGAATCGCTTTGGTATCGATGTCCAAAACCTTGGTCGGCAACCCCACCGGACCCGATCTGATCGACCTTACCGCCGACGAGGCCGGAATGGCAGTGACGATTATATCCCCCGATGGATATGTGGAAACCATGCGCCGGTTCGCCGTTGGACCTGATGCAACGGTTCGGTGTGTTCGGGCCACCCAAGATGGGGGATGGTTGGTGGGAGGACATTTCAACGAGCTGGCGTTTGAAAACGGAACCACCTATACCGTACCGGAACCCGTATTTTGGCCGGGTCAGGGCTTTATCGTAAAATTAACGCCCAACCTAAAAGTCGACTGGGTAGAATTGGTGAAAGGAACCGCGGCCAGCAGCGTGTCCATGCTGGCCGAATGGGGTGCCGGGTTTGTGGCGGTCGGGGATTTTGGTGGGTATCCCTTAGGCGTGGTATCGGAATTTGGAACGTCTGGAGTCACTTTGGAAGCCTTGTCGTCGGACGATGATCCGGCGATGGACATTTTTATCACGCGGTGGTCTGCACCCGGGGACGTTCTTTTTGCGCGCCGGGTGCAACATTATAGCAACGGCCCACGAAATCCGACGTGGCTTGACGTCGAGGGGGACACCCTGACAACGCGGGTGGACTCGGTCGCAAAGCTGGAGGTCGATGATGAACTCCACTACCGGGGCGGATATGGGGAATCCGGGGTGGCGCTCAGCACCCGCTGGGATTCGGTCGGAACATTGGTAGAATCGGTATTGCTGCCCTACGGGGCCAATCGGGTCCCCATGAGTCCCCATTACGCCGTGTTGTCCCATTCGATTCCGGGCGACACCATCACATGGGGCAAAGAACCGAACACATTAACCTTCGAAATCCCCAAATCAACCGGGCAACAGAGTTACGAAACATTGATATCTGGGCTGTTTCACGAAGACGGTGCCGTTGGAAAAGCCGGTGTCTTGGGATTATCCTATCGAGCAGGACAAGTTCCACCTTACATTCAAGCAGTCTCCCCACAGCCGGACGGGACATTCCTGGCGGTACTATATGGTTCGGCATCCATCGTGTTTGAGCCGGAAGCGGAAACCCCCACGGTGTTGGACAACGACGGATATGAACGATTGATCTTTGCTAAGATAAGATTGGGCGAACTCGGTTTGTAAAAACCACACAAAAACCCCGGAGCCCCAAAAACCCCGGGGAGCGGCGGCCGCAGCCGAAGACGGGTGAGAAATCCAGGTTTATCCATGATCGTTGTGTGCCGTTGTCCCAAAACACACGCTGTTTTCCGCAGGCATCTTGTGATTTGATTTCTTCTAACATAGTGTCGTGACGCCGGCGTGTGGACGGGGTTGTTGTTTCCGCTTACGTTACACGTTGCCGCTGGTTTGGGCGCACCGCATGGCGCGGCGTCTGATGATGTTACCCAAATGCCGATAAACGAATGTCCAAAAGCCGGAGACAAACCACACGAACCGAAACGGTTCCCGCCATTGTCAATGAATCCCGCGAGTCGTCGGTATTGCGGATTACCGCGGTATTTACCCCGAATCCGTCCGACCGGTATCGCTCCGCCGTCATCGGCGAACGGCTGGTTATCGGCCGTGACCCCGTCATGGGCGCCACCTTTGTACTGGACGACCCCAACTTGTCGCGGTGCCATGCGACGCTGACCCGAGAAGCCGCGTTTTATGTGATACGCGACGCCCGCAGCAGCAATGGGACGTTTGTGGACGCACGCCGGGTGGACTACGACTACATCGGTGAGGGGTCCACGATCCGCGTCGGATCTTCGTTGTTGGTCATCCATCGAGGTCCACGGAAGTTGTCGGACCTGCCGCCGGAAGACCCGGAAATCATCGGTCGGTCGGAGGCTATCCGCCAGGTGGTGCACCAACTGTCCCAGGCCGGCCCCACCGACCAACCGGTGCTGATTCTGGGAGAAAGCGGAGTCGGCAAAGAACTCGCGGCAAGGCGAATCCACAAGACCAGCGGCCGTTCGGGCGAACTCATCGCGGTCAATTGCGCTAATCTGCAACGAGAACTCGCGGAATCATGGTTATTTGGGCATGCAAAGGGATCGTTTACCGGCGCACACGAGAAACGTATCGGCTATTTTGCCGCCGCAGAATATGGAACGCTGTTTCTCGATGAAGTCGGGACGCTGCCATTGGAAATTCAGCCCAAACTGCTTCGTGTTTTGGAAAATCACGAATATTATGTCGTCGGCACAACTCGTTCGGCTACGGCCAATGTTCGGATTATCACTGCGACCAACGATGACCTAGAAACCAAGGTGGAACGCGGTGAATTTCGCCGTGATCTGCTGGCCAGAATCGATGTGTTTGCGGTGCGGATTCCGCCGTTACGCCAACGGCGGGAAGATATTTTGATGCTCGCCGAACATTTTTTGGAAACCGCCCTCCCGGGGCATCGGTTCGTGATGGGATTACGGTTTGCCGAGGCATTGCTCGTCAGCAGATGGACGGACAACATTCGTGGTCTGCGGAAAACCATGAATATCGTTGCGGTGATGAATCAGGATACCGCCGTGTTGGATTTACGCCATTGCCCAGACGCACTGCGGGACGAATATACCGAACGTGTCGAAGGATTACCCGTCGCCCAACCGCAGCCGGCACAGTCCGCACCCGCATTTTCTGCTCCAGGTGGGGATTCACCGTCGACGTCACCCCATGTTGTTATCGGGCGTCCCGACCTCAACGAATTGGTGGAGGTGCTCAAAGCAGCAAGTGGTAACTTAACAACGGTTGCCCGCAGATATCGGAAAGACCGGCAGCAGATATATCGATGGCTGAAACACTATCAGATCGATTCGACGAAGTATCGACATCACCACGACGAGGAGTAACCATCAAATCGCGGTGTTCCATCTGCTTCGGATGCGTTGACGCTTCGCTACCGGGAGTGCATTCTACCGCGCGACCATCGGTTTTGGCGCTGTTTGCCAAAAACCCAACGAGGAGTTTCCCATGACACAAACCAAACGTATTGCGGTGATCCCCGGTGACGGAATCGGTGTTGACGTGACCCGTGAGGCAACTGCCGCCATCAGCGCCGCCGCGACGAAACACAATATTCTGCTGGACCTGGATGAACTCCCGTATGGGTCGGAATATTATCTGCGAACCGGAATCGGCCTGCCGCGGGAAGAACGGTTACGTATCGGACGTGACTACGATGGCATCTTGTTGGGAGCGGTCGGCGATCCGCGGGTGCCGGATAACCGCACAGCCCGGGAAATCGTGTTGGGGTTGCGGTTCGACCTGGACTTGTACATTAACTTAAGACCAATTCTGTTGATTGCCGACGGGCTGACGTCGCTGAAAGGCAAATCGGTACAGGATATTCAGTTCGTGATTTTTCGCGAAAACACGGAAGGAAGTTACGGCGGGATCGGTGGCCAACAGCATGCGGGAACCACCAGTGAAATCGCCTTGGGGCAAATTGTCGCGACCTGGCGCGGCACCCACCGAATTATCCGCGCGGCGTTCGAATACGCCGAGAAACACAAACTGACCAGGGTGTGTGTGGTGCACAAACAAAACGCGATTCCGCACGTGTATGGGTTGTGGCTTCGGGTGTTTCGGCAGGTGGCCCAGGATTATCCGAATGTGGAAGCCAGTGAAATGCTGGTCGACCGGGCGGCGATGGAGATCATTCGGGCGCCGGAACAGTTTCAAGTAATCGTGACGAGCAATCTGTTTGGCGACATCTTAAGTGATCTTGCGGCCATGATCGCCGGAGGCCTGGGACTGGCCGCAAGCGCCAACATCAACCCGGAAACGCTTGTGTTATGTGAACCGGTACATGGATCGGCACCGGATATTGCCGGTAAAGGAATCGCCAATCCACTCGCAGCCTGTTTAAGCGCCGCATTGCTGATGGACAATCTCGGATTTCCTGAAGCAGCGGTAACCATCGACAACGCGGTTCGGGCTGCCATATTTTCCGGCTGTGTAACACCCGACCTTGGGGGCACCAAAACCACCCGGCAAGTCGGCGCATTTGTTGCCGAAACCATCTCCAAATAAATCATTTCATCATGAATCATTATTAATGATACACGACGCATTTTGAACCAACAAAGGAGCACACGATGAGCCCTGGAAAACAACTTGTTATTATTGGCGCCAAAAGAACCCCATTCGGCAGTTTCGGAGGCTCACTGAAGGACTTTTCCGCGAACGATCTTGGAGCGGCCGCAGCCAAAGCGGCGTTGGCACATGCAAACATCGGCGGGGACAAAGTCGATCAGGTGATATTTGGCAACGTGCTTCAGACAAGCCGAGACGCCATTTATCATGCGCGCCACGTAGGACTTGCGGCGGGAGTGCCGATACAGGTTCCCGCGTTGACGGTCAATCGGCTATGCGGCTCAGGTTTTCAGGCGATTATCAGCGCCGCCGAACAGATTTTGTTGGGCGAAGCCGAAGTCGTGCTCGCGGGTGGTGCGGAAAGTATGTCGCAGGCCCCTCATGTCATTCGCGGAGCAAGATGGGGTCTTCCGTTGGGTGCGGCGCCGATGAGCGACGCGTTGTGGGAATCCTTGACCGATACGTATTGCAACATGCCGATGGCGATTACCGCGGAAAATCTTGCGGTGCAGCATGATATTACGCGGGCGGCGGCGGATGAATTCGCGTTACGCAGCCAGCAGTCCTATGCGGCGGCGGCCGAAAAAGGGATTTTCGCCGCGGAAATCAGCCCCATTACCATCACCTCGAAAAAAGGAACGACGGAGGTGACCCAGGATGAATGCCCACGGCCGGGCACCACGTTGGCCGCCCTTGCTAAATTAGCACCGGTCTTTAAGAAAGACGGGGTCGTCACCGCAGGAAATGCAAGCGCCATTACCGATGGAGCCGCGGCTTTGGTCATCACGACTGCCGAAAAAGCCGCAGCGTTGGGAGCAAAGCCATTGGCACGGTTAGTGGGCTGGGCAGCCGTCGGGGTCGACCCACAGATCATGGGTATCGGCCCGGTTCCGGCAATACAGAAAGCATTCACAAAAACCGGGCTGTCGCTTGAAGACATGGATCTTGTCGAAGTAAATGAAGCGTTTGCGCCGCAGTATTTGGCCGTGGAACGATCCCTGGGGCTCAACCGAGAAAAAACGAATGTCAACGGCGGTGCCATCGCGGTGGGTCATCCGTTGGGTGCAAGCGGCGCGCGGATTCTGACGCATCTGGTATATGAGTTGGAGCGACGTGCCGGTCGGTATGGCGTGGGAAGCGCCTGTATCGGCGGCGGACAAGGTATCGCGGTCATTGTGGAACGAGTTGGGTGATTTTTTAGAGGGTGTTTGAGAAAAAAATAACGGCGAGCGAGACAGTGGCCGTAGCGAGGCGGGCCTGCCGACTGAGGCCCACCGGAGGCGTACCCGAAGGTAC
>JABWCM010000050.1 GCA_013360285.1 Myxococcales bacterium | reverse complement strand
CGTGCACGAGTCGCCATCATCACAGGAAATTGGGGCGTTTACACAACCCAACCCAGGATCACAACTATCCGTGGTACACACGTTTGAATCATCACAATCGAGCGGGTTACCCGATACACAACCTGCGGCTGGGTCGCAGATCTCCGTGCCGTTGCAGGCGTTACCGTCGTCGCAAACGAGCGGAGTGCCCGTTACACAACCTGTGGCCGGGTCGCAGCTTTCAACGCCGTTACAAACATTGCCGTCGTCGCAAACAAGCGGAGTGCCCGCCACACAACCTGTGGCCGGGTCACAGCTTTCGGTGCCGTTACAAACATCGCTGTCGTCGCAAACAAGCGGAGTGCCCGCCACACAACCTGTGGCCGGGTCACAGCTTTCGGTGCCGTTGCAAACATCGCCATCGTCACATGAAACAGCAGTAAACACGCAACCACCTACCGGATCGCACGTGTCCGTAGTACACGCACTTGAATCGTTACAAACAATCGGTGTTCCGGGAGAGCAACCCGTTGCCGGTACACAAACTTCCGCACCGTTACACACGTCGCCATCCGAACAATCGGTGGCCGTGTAGAAGCACTGACCAGTTGCGGCGTCACAATTGTCCACCGTGCATGGGTTCCCGTCATCGCAAATACCCGGGTTTCCAACGCAGTCGGAGGTCGACATTACGATGACACACTGGTCAACAAATGCGTTCATCTGCTTAGCAGTAGGAGTGGAACCAAAAATCTCCGAATATGTGAGGTACGTGGGAGTCGCAGCAGAAATGTCCTGCTTAAGCTGGACAACAAGTTCCATATAAACAGTGTCACCGACAAATACTCCTCCTGAACCAAAAGCATCGGTAATTGCTGAAGACGGATCCGACGAATTGGATAACAACACTCCACCCGTCCCGGTCCACGTGTTTATATCGAACGGAAATGTGCTGACCTGATGTCCGCTTGGAAAAAGCGGTGCAGGTGGAACAACGACTGTGAAGCAGAGCCCTGGACCAACACAAAGTTCGTCCTGAAAGTTAACCAATCCAACCAAACTATTATCGAAGTTGATCTTGTATTGAGCTGCAGCAGGAACCGGAGTGGCGGCAAGGTCACGTGCCATCCGCATTTGACATATCACGTTGTCGCCCGCGGACCCAACAATCCCACAAAACGCGTTCGGTGGAAGGCAAACACAGTCGAGATTCGGAATCGCAACACATCCAGTACCTTGCTGGCAAGTATCGACAGTGCACGCATTACCATCATCGCAGTTTACTGGAGCAAAGATGCAACCTGTGGCGGGATCACACGAGTCGGTCGTGCAAACATCTCCATCGTCACAAACAATCGGGTCATTTAGGCAACCGACATTAGTTACACATGAATCGGTTGTGCAGGCGGACCCGTCATCGCAATCCAACGGTGTCCCGGGACCGCAACCCGTCTGAGGATTGCAAGTCTCGACACCATTACACGGGTCGCTGTCGGAGCAGTCAATCGGTGTGAAAACGCATCCAATCGCATTATCACAACTATCTATTGTGCACACGGATCCGTCGTCGCAGGTTACCGGGGTAGTAAAACAGCCGTTTATTGGGTCGCACTGATCGTTTGTGCACGCGTCACTGTCATCACAGTTAAGCGGAGTACCAGGTAAACAGCCCGCGATCGGATCACAGGACTCCGTGCCGTTGCACAAGTTGGCATCATCGCAACCGACGGGCGCATAAACGCACCCTATCGCCGCATCACAGGTGTCAATGGTGCAAGCGTCATTATCGTTACAGTCAAGCGAAGTACCCGGAATACACCCAACTCCCGGATCACAACTTTCATCACCGTTGCAAATATCACCATCGTCACAATTAACGGGAGAAGCAACACACCCAAGGGTGGGATCACAGGTATCAAGAGTGCAAACGTCGTTATCGTCACAGACAATCGCCGTAAACACACATCCAGTGGTCACATCGCAGGTATCGGAGGTACACGCGTTGCCATCATCGCAAACCACCGGAGCCGCAAAACACCCACCTACCGGATCACACGAATCGACAGTACACGCGTTACCATCATCACAGTTGACGGGAGTCGTCGTGCAACCCGTCGCCGGATCGCACGAATCCGTGGTGCATGCGTTTCCATCATCGCAGACCACTGGAGTTCCGGGGACACACAATCCACTGGAGCACAAGTCACCAATAGTACAAGCGTCACCGTCGCTGCACGACGCCGAATTGGGCTCATTGGTGCAGCCGTCAATTGCATCGCAGTCGTCGTCGGTGCAGGGGTTGCCATCGTCGCAATTAAGTGGAGCGGACGGCACACAAACAAAAGCTACGAGAACGTCGGTATTTGCTGCGCCTGGAGTTCCGAGATCACCTGCACCATAAGGGGCAGACGATGTCGCCCAATTGGCACCGAGGCTATTGTCTGCCGCAGGATGGGACAGGGCCATAGACGCACCGTTCGGATCCGGAAAGGTGAGACCATTGTCGTAACTCAATGAATCCACAACATTTCCCAGCAAGTCTGTTAAGATAATCTCATCATCTGCATTGCTAAGCGCCATAGAGGCACCATAAACATAGTTAACCGTAACTCCACCGTTTGTTGCCGTATCCGCAGAGCGGCCCAGAACAAGGTAGCCTCCCGGTGGAATCAAAAGAGGGCCGCCGTTATTGATGGTATGTGTCTCTCCTCCACCGTCTGAAATCTTCCACCCGTTAATATCCACCGCTATGGCGGAACCATTATAGAGCTCAAACCACTCCCCAGCCGTATCGACAACGAGTGCGGGGTTTTGCATCACTTCATTGATGATTATTCCGCCTGTGGTTAGGGAAGATACGCACTGTTCCACTCCGTCGCAGAGGTCCGCGTCACTACAATTAACCGGGCTATTCACACAACCAGCCGCGATGTCACAGGAATCAATCGTACAGGGATCCAAGTCGTCACACGTTAGTGGAGTACCTTGACACGATCCGTTTAGACAACTGTCGCCGGAGGTGCATAAGTTGTCGTCATCACATGGTTTCGGAACACTCGGAACGTTGACACAACCTGCGGCTGGGTCACACGTGTCATCTGTGCAATCATTCGTGTCATCACAATCCGCGGGTGCTCCACCGACACAATTCCCACCACTGCAAACGTCTCCCGTGGTACATGGATCACCATCGTCGCAAGGCAGTACATTCGGTGCATACGTACATCCAACAGCGGGATCGCAGGTGTCGTCTGTGCACACATTGTTGTCGTCACAATTTACAACCGTACCCGTGCAGACTCCTCCAGAGCACGTGTCACCATTGGTGCAAGCATTGCCGTCATCACACGTCGCCGCATTGAACACGGACTGGCAGCCGAGCTGCGCATCGCACGTGTCGTCGGTACATACATTTCCATCGTCGCAGTCCACAGAATGGCCAACGCAGGTTCCGTTTGTACAGACATCGCCGGTTGTACACGCGGTACCGTCGTCACATATCGCTCCAGTATTTGGGGCGCCAACACAACCAATCGCGGAGTCACAGCCGTCGTCCGTACATGGGTCGCCATCATCGCACCCCAGAGGTGAACCGGAAACGCATACGCCGGAGTCACAGACATCACCCGTGGTACACGCATCTCCGTCGTCGCACGGCAGGCTGTTGGGAAGGTGAATACATCCACCGCCAACGTCGCAGTTGTCCGTTGTGCACGGGTTGGAGTCATCACAATCTGTTGCCGATGTGCCTACACAAGTTCCACCACTGCAAACATCGCCAGACGTACAGGGGTCGGTGTCGTCACACGGCGCGTTATTGGGCGTGTTCTGACATCCCACCAAGGGATCGCAAGCGTCATCTGTACACGGATTCAGGTCGTCGCAGACAACCTGTGGGCCAAATGCACAACTACCGTCTACGCAAACGTCGCCGGTCGTGCACGCATTGCCGTCGTCGCATGGACCCGCGTTATTCGTGGTAACACAACCACTCGTGGGATCACACGATTCGTCGGTACAGATGTTACCGTCATCACAAACCAAAGGATCACCCGGCACACACGTTCCGCTTTGGCAAAGATCGTTCACGGTGCAAAAACTGCCATCGCTACATGATGTTCCGGATAAAGGCGACCAGTTCCCCGGATCCAACGTGGGATCGCAGACTTCGCACTCGTTTGCCGGGTTTTGAACACCCTGCGCTGTACATGCCCCCGCGATGACACACCCACCGGGGCAAGTGCATGCATTTGGATCCTGCGGAAAATCCGAAGGATCAAGAGGATTTGTGCCAACGGCAATTTCACAGGTATCCAAAAACCCGTCGTTGTCGTCGTCTGGGTCGCAGTTGTTGTGCAGCAAATCCAGGTCAAAGTCCTGGACTTTCAACAATGCTTGAATCTCGGTATCACCGGTCAATACGAACAGAACAATTAGAATTGTCCTTTGGACATCGGTTACATCAATTTTCCCGTCGCATTGCATATCAACCATATCGTCATCGTACGCTTGACATGCTGGATTCGGGGTTCCCTGTGCGTTCGCCAAGGCCGCGGACGTGAAACAGTTAATATCGCTAACGTTTCGAAAGCCATCATCGTTAATGTCACCTGTATGGAGATCCAGAAGCGGTTCTGCCATAGCCGGCACGTTTGTCGCCAAAATCAAACCAAACGTGAACGCTGCGGCTCCCAACCAACACACAGCAGCCTTCGATGTTGCAATTCTCATTAGAAACCTCCACAAACGGGGAGAATATGATACACGCCAGCGGCTCCAGGATTACCGAAACATGGACTTTCTAGGGCCGGTGTACGTTTAGTAGTCGAAATATACGCCCGTTCTGTCACTTTATCGCTCCAAATGCACAAATACGCTCATAGGTTCGCCGATGACGATGACCTCGGGCAAAAACGGTAGTCACAAAAAGGGACCATAGCACAAGTCAACCAGGATTGCGCTTTGATTTAACGATTCCCGTAAGAATTTGGTACTCAACTGTATTCAACGTGGGGGGGCGCCCTAGCCGCAATCCTGCTTGTCAACCAGCCCGGAGTTCTCACGAGCTCTCGGGCGAGAGTACTGACGCGCCAGCAGTTTCGGGAATTGTGGGGAACTTTCGCCCGGAAGCATGACGGCTCCATGTTGAGAACACCAAGGTCTACCATGCCTGAAGATGCTGGCGGATCGGCGCTCGTTGCCTCACGGTTATTGGAAAGACAGGCTCGGCCAAATACTTACATTTCGAAAAAGAACGCGGGAACGGCCACTCCGGAACTCGGCCAGAACGAGTTCGCGAAACCCACATGACTCAAAACAGAACAACGGACACGTTGCCAGCCGCGGGATAGGAGGGCGTAAACGAGGGCTTCTCTTGGCCCCAATAAGACGACGGCCAGGGAAACAATGGTGGGACCGATGTGCGGTGTTTTTTTGAAAATCTGACAATTCCGCTGAATTCGAGGCCGTTCGCCGACAAAAGCCCAATAATACCAGAAGTATGTCGCAGGACCTTTACGAACGAGACGGCCAAAGACAGCTCAGTTCGAATTCATCTAAAAGCACCGCAGACCTAGGGTTTACTCGAAATAATGAGCGTATCTTCTACAGCAATGTTCAACGTCTTCGACGTCGCGTCGGCACCAATTCCACTACCGAACAACACTTCAACAGGTGTGGCAGCGCTGATGTTCTGAGATAACGTGAAGCGCGCAATCATAAACTGTGGATCGGCGGTTAAGTTACCTCCGGCGTCAATCACGGCATTGCTGATTGGTTTGGTTGGATCCGTTAAGTTAACAATCACGACGCCACCAAATCCTCCCGTTCCTTCACACCCACCGGCAATGCACGCTGCATTATTGGCGCAAGGAAGAACAGCACTACATGCTACCGGCTTGTTCCAATCGGCGATTTTTGGCGGACCGATGCTAACTGAGTGCCCGGTCGAAAGCGGGAAGGCACCAGTGCCAGTGACCGCTACCGGGAAACACCCAACACCCGGGAAACAGGCTTCGTCGAAGAAGTTCACCAACTGCACCTTGGTATAGTCGAACTGCAACGTATACTGAAGACCGGTACAGAATGGATCCGCTGCCGACGCTGACGCAAGGAGCAACGGACAATCGACTGTTGCTCCCGCGTTCCCAACGAGCTCACACACCGGCAACGGCGCAGACGTACCGCACCCCGGTTTCTGAACTGGAGTACCAGGATTACACGTTCCGGCAACACAAGAGTCGCCGGCGGTACAGGCGTCACCATCGTCGCACGACGGCCCGGAAAGCGGCGCTTGAACACATCCGGTTGCTGGACTGCACGAGTCCGAAGTACATGGGCTGCCATCGTCACAATTGACTGCTGTACCGCCACCGCACAGTCCAGCGGTACACTTTTCGCCGGTGGTACAGGCGTTTCCATCCTGACAAGCTTGACCGTTTGGAAGAGCGACATACACACATCCACCAGACGCGGGGTCACACAAGTCATTTGTACAAGACTGACCGTCGTTACAAAGGGTGTCATTCGGAGTAAACACGCACCCGGTTGCGGGATTGCATGAATTTGTCGTACACGCAATACCATCAGTACATGTTATTGCAGCACCACCTCCACATTTACCCAAAACGCAGAATTCACCCGCGGTGCATGCGTTACCGTCATTACAAGGCTTTGTGTTGTTGGTCCAAGAGCAGCCCTTGAACGGATCACATACGTCTTCGGTACATTGGTTTCCGTCGTTGCAATCAGCCGCCGTGTTACACAACACGACCTCCACCTGACACGACGACGAACACCCGTCGAAATCGGCAAGATTCTTGTCGTCGCATTGTTCGCCACATTGTGGAGTAAGAACACCGTCACCACAGATCGGAATCGGACCAACCGCGCAATTGCCAGTAGCGGGAACACAAGACTCCACCCCATTACAAATATCTCCGTCATCGCATACCTTCGCCGCGCCCGCTACACACGTGCCTCCGCTGCAAACGTCAGAGCTCGTGCACGCGTTGTTGTCCGAACACGGGGCAGAATTGGGCGCGAACACACAAGTGCCGGTCACCGAGTTACATGAGTCGTCGGTGCATGGGTTGTTGTCATTGCAGGAGATGGGAGTCCCCGCGCAAATGCCGCCAGAGCACTTGTCGCCGGATGTACACCCGTTTCCGTCGTTACACGACAACACGTTGGGGGAGTTCACACACGACCCGGAGACCGTCGAGCATGAATCGGTCGTACAGAGATTTCCGTCGTCGCAATTCTTCGGAGCCCCCGCGCAAGTACCGGAATTACACACATCACCTGTTGTGCAGGCGTTACCGTCGTTACAGGGATTCGCGTTAGGAGTATGAGTACAACTTCCAGCCGCTGCGTTACAGCCATCATCAGTACAAGGGTTGCCATCATTGCAGACCGATGGATTCGAAGCACAGCCGTCTTCTGTGTAAACAATGATAATCTTATTGTCTACATAAGCGTTAAGAGGTTCCGCAGCGGCGGTGGAGCCGATTACTCCGTCGACAACAATGTATTCCGGAGTAGCCTGAGCAATATCAACCTTGGTCTGCACAACCAATTCAACAAAAACAGGGTCTCCGTTGATCGCCCCTGCGTCGAAATACGCTGTAGTAATCGGTGATGTGGGATCGCTCACATTGGCGATCACAACAGACCCCGTGCCGTTCCACGCGGAGACGGACGGGAACGTCGAAACACCGTGTCCACTCGGTTGTAGCGGTAACGGCGGCACATCGGCCTTAACGCAAACACCCGGCCCAAAACACAGGTCATCCTGGAACTTGATAGTCGCTACTGCAGTCGCATCGAACCCAACGTTAAATTGAAGCGCCGCAGGTAACGGTGTGGACTGAGTTAATCGAGCCAGTGACAACGGGCATATAACCTGAGTGCCAGCGGGACCAAACACTTCACAAACAACGTCCTGACACGCCGGATTTACAGACCCCGCAACGCACACACCGCCATCGCAAGCATCACCGAGCGTACATGAGTCTCCATCATCGCACGAGTCCGTATTGAACGTATATTCACAGCCGACGTCAGGGTCGCAGGAATCGTCGGTACACACGTTTTCATCGTTGCAATCAATAAGTGTGCCGGCACATGTTCCACCGAGGCATTGGTCACCAGATGTACACGCGTCGTCGTCGTTACATGGATTTGAATTGGGACTGTTTACACAATTTCCGGTCGCCAAATCACATGAGTCATTGGTGCAGTCGTTGTTATCGTTACAAATGGACGGATTGGAAGCACAGCCAATGTTGACTGTAGAGACCACCATGACCTTGTTGATAACTTCGCCTTGCATCGGCTGTGCCACACTTGTCGCACCAATGATATTCTCCACGGTGAGAAATTCTGGTTTTGATGGGGAAATATCTACTTTAAGTTGAACCACCAACTCCATAAATAACGGATCATCTACTACCGACAAAGCAGCATCCAAGTACGCAACTGTTATCGGTGCAGTCGGATCTGACGTATTCGCCAATAACACCTTGGAGCTTCCAGCCCAGCTTGAAACCGGCGATGGGTTCACCGATACGGTGTGCCCAGAAGGCTGAAGTGAAGTCGGCGGCACCGCGGCCTTAAAACAAACCCCTGGTACGATGCAGACTTCGTCCTGCAATTGTACAGCAGCTAACGCTGCGTCATTGTATAAAATGTCAAACTGGAGTGCCGTGGGAAACGGTGTGGGCTGTGTTTTACGAGCCAGCATCAATGGGCAAATAACCTGGGAGCCAGCCGATCCACTTACTTCACAGAATGCATCGATCGGAGCACACGACGGATCCGCATCCTGACCAACACAAGCACCGCCAACACAAAGATCATTCAAAGTACAAGCGTCGCCGTCATCACAACTGTCGGAGTTGTTTGTAAAAACACACCCAGTCGCCGGTACACAAGTGTCATCGGTGCAAATATTGCTGTCGTCACAAGTCACAACAGCACCGGCACAGGCACCACCGGAACAGGCGTCGCCACTTGTACAGGCGTTGTTGTCATTGCATGGAAGCGCGTTGTTGGAAAATACACATCCCGACGCTGGGTTGCACGTGTCCGTAGTGCACAAATTGCTGTCGTTGCAAACAATCGCCGCCCCGGTGCAACTACCACCAGCACAAACATCGTTATTGGTGCACGCATTTCCGTCATTACACGGCGACGTGTTGTTCGTAAAAACGCACCCAGTTGCCGGATTGCAGGAGTCATTGGTGCACGGATTGCTGTCATTACATGTGACTGCAGTTCCTGCACAAACACCCGCGGCGCAAACATCTCCACTTGTGCAAGCGTTGTTATCGTTGCAGGCCGCGGTGTTGTTTGTAAATACGCAGCCCGTAGCCACATTGCACGTATCATTGGTACACGGATTGCTATCGTTACAAGTAATCGCAGTTCCTGCACAAATGCCAGCCGCACAAACATCACCGCTCGTGCACGCATTGTTGTCGTTGCATGCCGCGGTATTGTTGGTAAACACGCAACCAGTAGCAGGGTTACAGGAATCGTTCGTACAAACGTTGTTATCGTTACATACAATCGCGCTTCCGGCACAAACCCCATTGGCACACACGTCGCCATTCGTACACGCGTTGCCGTCGTTACAAGCCAGCGTATTGTTTGTAAAGACACATCCGGTAGCTACATTACATGTGTCGCTGGTACACAAGTTGTTATCGTTACATGTGATGGCAGTACCCGCGCATACTCCACCGGAACACACATCACCAGAGGTACAAGCGTTTCCGTCATTGCACAGCGATGTATTTGGACTGAACACGCAGCCAGTTGCCGGATCGCAAGTATCGTCGGTACATGCGTTGCCGTCGCTGCAACTAATCGGCGTACCGACACACGCGCCGGCCGAGCAACTGTCTCCTGTTGTGCACTCACTATCGTCGTCACAAAGCCCACTAGTCGGCAGGTTTACGCACGCGCCTGCAGCCAAATCACACGAATCCGCTGTGCACGGGTTCGCATCGTCGCAGATTTGTGGATTGGTCGCGCAGGTTATTTCACCTGTCGAAACAACCATTACCTTATCGATCACTTCGCCCGCCATTGGTGCAGCCAGTGACGTCGCGCCAATGATGTTTTGGGCGGTGATGTACTCCGGCGACAACGCAGAGATGTCAACCTTTAGCTGAACCACAAACTCCGCAAACTCTGCGTCCCCAACCAATGCCAAACCGGCGTCCAGATACGCAACACTGACAGGAGAAGACGGATCACTTGTATTTACAACAACCACCTTACCAGAACCGGCCCACGCCGAAACTGGAGTTGGTGCCACCGCAAAGGTATGTTGAGTCGGGAAAATTGGGTTGGGCGGAACCGGGATGTTCGCACATGGTGGGCCACCATTGACCCCAAAACACGCTTCATCCTGAAATTGCACCGCGGCAATTTTTGCGTTGTCATAAATCAACTCATATTGCAGAGCTGCCGGCAGCGGTGTCTGCTGTGTTTTGCGCGCCAACAGCATCGGGCAGATTACTGTCGATCCCGCGGTACCAAATATCTCGCAAACTGCATCTGGTGGAATACACGACGGATCAACACCCGTGGGAACACAAGCTCCACCGGTGCATTGATCGCCTGATGTACACGAATCGCCGTCATCACACACAAGAGAGTTGTTCGCAAACACACATCCCGACGCAGGGTTGCACGAATCGGTCGTACAGATGTTGCTGTCGTTGCACGTGATTGACGCACCAGCGCAAACTCCGCCACTGCAAACATCGTTATTTGTACAGGCGTTACCATCATTGCAGACCACCGTGTTGTTTGTGAAAACACATCCCGTGAGAGGATTGCATGTGTCGTTGGTACACGGGTTACTGTCATTACACGTAATCGCGCTTCCTACACATGCTCCTGCGGTGCAAACGTCATTGTTTGTGCAAGCGTTACCGTCGCTGCACGGAAGTGCGTTGTTCGTAAACACACACCCCGAGGCCGGCGCACAACTGTCGGTTGTGCAGTTGTTCCCATCGTTACAAGTGATCGAAGTACCGCCACATGTGCCGTTTGAGCAAATATCAGCCCCCGTACATGCATTTCCGTCATCACACGGAGCGCTGTTGTTCGTGGACACACATCCGTTGACCGGATGGCATGAATCCGCCGTACACAAGTTGCCGTCATCGCAATCCAACGTCGTTCCACCAACGCATTTACCCAGCACGCATTGATCTCCAGACGTGCATACATTTGCGTCGTCGCATTCTCCGTCACTGGGAATATACGAACATACACCCGTGTCTTCGTCGCAAACATCAATTGTACAAGGATTGAAGTCGTCACAATCACAGTCGTAGGAAACAAAAATAATTCCAGTGTCGACAAACGTATTGAGGGGTTCGGCTGCAGGAGTTGCTGCAATGATATTTACATAATAGAGGTACTCTGGCGTAGTAGGATCGATGTCCACGACCGGAGTAACGACCGCCTCCATAAACAGTGCATCACCAACCATCTGGCCGGCGTTGTCGAGATAAGCTTCTGTTATACCTTTTGTTGGGTCTGTTAAGTTAGCAATAACCATCGACCCACTACCCAACCAATTGGCCGGAACAACAGGGTTAATGTTGACAGTATGTCCAGTGGGATAGAGTTGGTTCGGCGGCACATCTACATCGAAACAATTCGCAGCGCCAAAACAAATTTCGTCTTGGAAACGAACAATGGCAACCTTAGTTGGGTCAAAAGTCGTTGTAAACTGAAGTGCCGCCGGAAGAGGAGTTTGCTCGTTAACACGCGCCAACTGCAGCGGACACACCACCTCGACACCTGCCGAACCGGCGATAGCGCAGAATGCGTTTGGCGGCAGATCACATCCCGGTGTTCCCAATGGAGCAGGTTCACCTGGAGTACAGACACCGCCGGCGCAAATATCGTTAATTGTGCAGGGATTTCCATCGTCACATGCGGCGGAATTGTTAATCGACGCACATCCTGTGATGGGATCGCACACCGAATCGGTACAGATGTTGCCGTCGTCACAGTCTATTGCTGCACCCGGCTGACAGGAGCCACCTGAACAGACGTCTCCCGAAGTGCACACATCTCCGTCGTCACAAGGAGAAGTATTCGGAGCATTCACGCATCCGGTCGCGGGCACACAACTGTCGTTTGTGCAAGAATTGCCGTCATCACATTGGGTTGGCAAACCAGGAACACATGCCCCGTTGGCGCAGTTGTCACCGGCTGTGCACAGATTTCCGTCTTCGCACGGCGCTGTATTGTTGACGTTGCTACATCCCGTCAAAGCATCACAGATATCGTCTGTACATACGTTACCATCGCTACAATCCAGCGGCGCACCGGGCTGACACGCACCTTGCACACACTGATCATTTACCGTACAGGGATCACCGTCGTCACACGGTGCTAGGATAGGAAGATTGACACAATCGCCGGTGTTTGAGTTGCACCCGTCGGCTGTGCAAACGTTCTGGTCGTCACAATTCGGCTGACCACCCGGGACACAAACACCCGACTGGCAGTTATCACCAATTGTACATGCGTTTCCGTCACTGCATGGCGTCCCATTCGCAGGGGCAAAGACGCACCCTATCGCAGGATCACACGTATCGGTCGTGCAATCGTTATCGTCGTCGCATTGAACTGCAACACCTGGCGAACAGATACCTGCCGCACAGATATCTCCGGATGTGCAGAGGTTTCCATCATCACATGGACCATTGATAGGTAAGTTAGTGCAGCCATCCGACAACGTACAGCTATCGGTTGTGCAGGGATTGCCATCGTTGCAATCCGGGCCTCCGGATCCTGCACATCCACCATCCGTACAGACATCGCCACTCGTACATTCGTTTCCGTCATCGCACGCCAGTCCATCATTCGGAGAATACTGGCATCCTAATGCACTGTCGCACGTTTCTGTTGTACAGATGTTGTTGTCGTTGCAGTCGACCAACGTTCCCCCTCCACATACACCGGCAGTGCACGTTTCACCGGTAACACATGCGTTCCCATCATCACACGCCTGACCGTCTAGCGGAGCAGACTGGCAGTTACCGGCGGCGTCGCAAGTGTCAGCCGTACAGGAATTGCCGTCGTCGCAATTGACCGGGTCACCTCCTACGCACACCCCGACTTCACATTGATCGTCGAGGGTACAGGGATTGCCATCGCTGCAAGGATCACCGGAAGATGCTAAATTAACACAATCCCCAGTCACGGTGTTGCACAGGTCCGTGGTGCAAGGATTGGTGTCATCGCAATTGGTCGCAGTTCCCGGAACACACGCTCCGGCCAAACAGACGTCACCTACTGTGCACGCGTTGGCGTCATTACACGCGGTACCGTCAGCCGGCACGCTGGCACATAGCCCAGTTGCCGGGTCACAGGAGTTGGTCGTACATGGGTTGCCATCATCGCAGGCCACTGGTGTGCCCGTACAGGTACCTCCGAGGCAGGCATCAGCGGTTGTACACAAGTTGCCGTCATCGCAGATATTCCCGGTATTCGGCAAAAACACGCATGAACCTAAGGTTTCGTTACAACTGTCGTCCGTACACGGATCGTTGTCATCGCAGACAACCGGAGCACCCTGAACACATGCGCCAGCAGAACATTGCCCATCTTCGAAACATGGATTGGTTGTCGGACAGGGTCCATTGTTTGGAGTATTCACACATCCACCGACCGCGTCACAGGAGTCGTCGGTACAAGGATTGTTGTCGTCGCACGGGATCAGCGGCACCACACAAAATCCGGCAAAACACGCTCCTGGTCCGGTACACAGATCGTCATCGTCACACGGTGAGCCGTCGAGCAGTAACGCATCAAAAATGCACGTTCCCGTCGTTCCGTCACAAGAATCGACCGTACACAGATTTTGGTCATCACACGTGTTCGTCGCGCCAGATGTACAACTTCCGTTGGCGCACAGGTCATTAAGCGTACAGGGGTTACCATCTTCGCATGGCTCAGAATTAGGTGTAACCGTGCAACCAATCAGGGGGTCACACGCATCGTCCGTACACGGATTTGTATCACCACACACAACAGGCGAACCGGAACAAATGCCGGTATCGTCGCACGAATCGTCCGTAGTACAGGCGCTTCCGTCATCGCACAACTTGCCAAGGGGTGCCTCGGTAACAATGCACTCACCGGTTTCCGGGATACATGTACTCACCGCGCAGGCGTTGGCTGTTGTTCCACCGCAGTTTACCACAGTCGCGACGTCCACCTCACACTGGAAGTTGATACAGCGTTCGACACCGTTGCACAGGTTTCCGTCATCCGGGCACTGCTCATCCTGGGTACAAGGGCAAATTTCTTCGCTGAATTCAAAAATACAACCAACCGCCGGATCACATGAGTCAACAGTACATGGGTCTCCATCGTCACAAGCCAGCGGGGTAGCACCGACACACATGCCGGCTTGGCAAAGTTCGTTAGCAGTGCATTGGTCACCATCATCACACGGAGTGTTGTCTTCCAACACAAAGAAACTGCAAACTTTAAAATCAGGGTCGCAAACACCACGTACACATTGACCATCAAGATCAGGGAACTTCTGGGTTTCAGCCACTTCCTGGCAAAATGCCGGGCCATCGTCGGGCTTACATGGAACACCAGGTGGTGTAACCTCGTCGGGACCAGCGTCGTCCTGTCCGGTACCGCACGGAGGCGCGGTAATCGCCAAGTACTGACATTGACCGTTCGTACAAACGTCGATTGTGCAATCACTGGAGTCCGCGCAGTCATCGCTGGTCTCGCAAGGACCGCTCACAACAATCGTAACGGTATCCGTAGCCTCCGGATTCGTATAACGCGTACCGTCGGCACGAATAGCTCGCGCTTCCAGATTATGAATTCCCAGGGGCACCGACAGATAAAGATAAGTGCGATCAGGTTCTGCGGTGCCAACCACGCTCCCGTCCAGCAACATCTGAACGGCATCATTAGCGCGCACAAGATTTGCAACATAGAGCGTCACTTTTATGTCGGCGACACCGGACGTGGTCTGGTATGTCTGCAGTTGAACCGGTTCAGTAAACCGAACAACCGGGCCGGTACCTGCAGATTCCACATGGATATCGCTACCCGGGCAACCGGCTTGCGATGTGACAATAACCAGGAGAAGAAGCGATAACCATAAAAAGCGGGAATAGTACGAATTCACGGATCCTCCGGATAGATCACACGTCGAGGCCGGAACGCAAGACGAACGCTCCAGCACCGCGACCGTCGGCCTTCCACTGCGTGACGACTAACAAGATATTTCACGGGCTAGGTCGGATGCAATTATGTTTTCTTCCACGGTTGGCATTGCCGAAACGAGATTGAAACCAAAAGTACAGTTTCCTGTGTTGTTTCTTTTGGTTGCAAGTTACGCATCGAAAACAATCCATTTCGGGATGATAGCGACCTACGAACGTGTTGACCTTCTTGAGTATGATTCAGGATTACTGCACCAACTGCCAGAAGTTATCACAATTCATACCCCAACGCCATAAGCGCACGGGCGCCGCCTAACTGCTCCGTTCGCTTACCGAAGTTCAAAATGGTTGGCTTCGAGCCATCAAAGCCCGATCCAACTTTCCGACTCTCAGTAAGCTAGCTCGTTATTATTAAGCCGACATCGGCATTCGTCCGATGCCAAATTTGAGACGCTGTTATCGTTGCACAGGACGTCTACCTCCGCCACAGGCGCGACGCCACAGTAACCACGAGTCATTCCGAGTCTACTGGTTGCAGACTCCAGTCTGCTTGGGCAGAAACACGCCAACCAATGAAACACCGAGGAACCTCGAAACGAACGGTCATATGCATGCAAGTCGCAGGGATCGTCATCCAAGCGCCTTCTGCATTCGTGATTCGTTCAAAAACTGGTTCTCGATGTCGCATACACGCAATTTTGCCCAAAATGACATAACAAAGCCGTCACGATTCACTTCTACCTGAATCGTGACCGTGCGCAACATACAGCGAATAGTTCCATACCTCAACCCGAACATCGGTTTACGACAACCGGGCATGTTTCTTTTACCGTTCACCATTTAATTAGTCAAAAGGTCCGAATTGCATCTGGGCAGAAAATCACCAAAATTTCCTGCCGCCCGCGGTTTGCAAACAGCAAATCGGACACACAACCACATATAATTACTGACTAATTTTGTATTTTTCATTCAATTCACATTCACCACTCTGAACATTCGCCGCGTGACCTTCAAGGGTAAATGACTGCGGAATAATTCATACAACTACACGAAACCACTACCACAGCATGGCACTAACAACATCGTTACGAAGCTTCCATAACGTTGAAAATAACGACGAAGGCGTTATTCTGCTCCGCTATGGTAAAGACGGAGTCGCCAATGCAACAAAATGACGAGATGATGCACATGCCGGACCGATGGCTGATGTTTCAAAATCGATTAACAAAAAATCTGAAACGACGTCTCCCATGGGCACTCCGACACGGTATAGAGGCGTTTCGGCTTTATGATCGGGATGTTCCTGAATTCCCTCTGATTGTGGACATGTACGGAAGAGCACTCGCCGTTCACATTGTTGACCGTGAATACGCAGGCGCAAACTGCCCAGAAATGCAACCAGAACAGGTTATCGCCGCTTGTGCAGAGGCAACGAAATGCCATCCAGAGGATATTTATTTGCGACGACGCAGAAGACAAAGGGGTAACTCGCAATATGATCGGAACGATGCTTCCGGCCAGGAGTTACTCATTCGAGAAAATGGACTGTCGTTTCTCGTCAACCTAACCGATTACCTCGACACCGGGATTTTCCTTGATCATCGAAATACGCGAACTTTCGTCCGAACGTGGGCACATAAGAAACGTTTTTTGAATCTGTTTTCCTATACCGGCACATTCTCAGTTTACGCAGCAGCCGGTGGGGCAATTGAAACCACGAGTGTGGATTTGTCCAAGAACTACCTTCTCTGGGCTTCCAGAAATTTTCGTATCAATGGCATGGTGCCCACAAACCATCACTTGATCCAAGCGGATGCGGTGACCTATCTCATCGAGGCAAAGGGAAAATCGAGAAAATTCGACATGATCGTTATCGACCCACCGACATTTTCCAATTCAAAACGCACCGACACGATTTTTGATGTGCGTCGTGATCATCCCGAATTGATTTCCCGTGCGGTCGATCTGCTCAACCCAGGCGGTTTCGTTGTATTTTCCACGAATGCCCGTAAATTCAGGCTTCGGATCGAAGAACTCGGCGATATTTCGACAAGAGATATCACAGACAAAACGATCCCCGACGATTTTCGTCAAAAACCAAGCCATCGCTGTTGGCTAGTGACGGCATCGCGAGACGCCGATAAAATCGTGCGACTATGATTACGGCTCGTTCAGGTTTCTCGCAGGCATCCGTAGGGCGAGCCGGTCCATGGCTCGCGAATGGATGGAATGTGGGGGAATCCAGACGAAGGCAGTCTTGTATCCCGTTGGGCACGGACAGGAACACCTGACCCAAACGCGCGTGCAAATTGGCGGTGGTAACCTCGAACTCGTAAGCAATCGGAGGTGGTTGGTGAGAACCAAAGTAGGAATGGTGGGCGATGCAAGATTCGAACTTGCGACTTCCACCGTGTGAAGGTGGCACTCTACCGCTGAGTTAATCGCCCGAGTCAGCAAACTCGGAGCGGAAGGACATCATGAACTCATTCAACTGTCAATATCCGACACGATAATATCCAGTTGGCCCGGTCGTTTCTAAAATTGTCGACAACTCGCCGAAGCCAATGGGGTTTCACAACAACTCGACAAGCCGATTCAAAACCACGGCGACAACGCAATGACGCAACCCGAATCAAACCAAATGGAAAAGCCACAGCTATCCAGTTTTACGAACACAGCGTTTCTCGCTACTTTGGTTAGTCGTAGCGCACCTGAAACCGAAAAAATCGCCGGAGAACTGGCCGCATCGCTTCCGGCCAACTGCGTTGTCGCCCTAATTGGAGACCTCGGCGCCGGAAAAACCTGTTTTGCCCGCGGCATCATTCGTGCCAAAGGAGTACCCGGACACATCCCGATCACGAGTCCGACTTTTGTGATCGTAAACGCCTATGATACAGAAAATCCGGTATTTCACTTCGATTGGTATCGAATTTCAGACAGTTTGGAGCTTGATGCAATAGGCTACAGAGATTTTCTTGAACAAGGTGGCATTTGTATAGTGGAATGGCCGCAGAATGCGCCGGATGCGATCCCCAAAGAAACTCTGTTTGTGCATATTCACGGGTTAGGTGAGTCTCGAACGATTGATTTCTACACAACCCTTCCTGAACCGGCCCTAACCGAAATTCGGTCTGTATTGACTCAAATTGTGTCCAGACTTTTGGATGTCACCGATATCAACCAGCACACGCCCCCCTAAAGATACCAATCGCCGACAGCACACAAAGCGCCAGCAAACATAACCAGTAGATGGAATAGACAAAAACACGGTAGGGTCGGTTACGGGGATCCAAATTTTCCGACATATTCATTCACCGGCCTTATGTAACAACCTAATCCAGTTATGTTTACATCACACAACGTTTTTGTTCACAAACCGCGACTATATCAACGGCACCGGGTGGCCAGAGGAATATCCCGGGGGGTAGCCTGGGGGAGGAAACGCATCACAAAATTCACGAACGTCATCCGCCAATTTCGCAAGTTTTGTCTCATCGTTTCGGGCCTGTACGGCGCCGGCAATCCAGTCGGCAATTTGCCGCATCTCGGGCTCTTTCATTCCTCGTGATGTCACCGCCGGCGTTCCAAGACGCACTCCACTTGGGTCGAAAGGTTTTCGTGGATCAAACGGTACAGTGTTCGCGTTTGTAACAATTCCGGCACGATCCAACGCCTGGGCGACCGGTTTTCCCGGTGCACCCACGGTAGTCGTGTCCATCAACACCAAATGGTTGTCTGTTCCACCTGTGACCAAACGAAATCCATGTTCCGCGAGGCGTTCGGCCATAGTACGTGCATTTGCCACGATTTGATGTGCATATGCCCGGAATGAATCGGCACCAGCTTCTTTGAGAGCCACAGCCAACGCGGCGGTCGTATTGTCGTGTGGTCCGCCCTGCAAACCGGGGAACACCGCTTTGTCGACCGCTTTTGCCCAGGGCTCGTCGCACAGAATCATCCCGCCTCGTGGGCCACGTAGCGTCTTATGCGTTGTTGTGCACACAATATTTGCCAATCCGGCGGGACTTGGGTGCGCTCCACCCACGATCAGCCCGGATATATGCGCCACGTCAGCCACCAACACTGCCCCGATTTCCTTCGCAATCGTCGCAAAAGCCGCAAAATCAATCACGCGCGGATATGCGGTCGCCCCGGCAATGATCATTTTGGGCCTTTCTTTTACCGCCAGGTCGAAAATCGCATCATAGTCCAAAAGCTCAGTATCTTTCGACACACCATATTGAACCGAGCGGTACAGTTTTCCCGTCGCGCTGACATTCCAACCATGCGTGAGGTGGCCCCCATGGGGCAAACTCATCCCCATCACCGTGTCGCCTGGCTGCAAAACAGCCATATACACTGCTAAGTTGGCCACCGACCCCGAATAGGGCTGCACATTGGCGTGGGCCATCCCAAACAAATGTTTGGCCCTTTCGATACATAGCGACTCAATTGCGTCAATGTATTGCTGACCTTCATAATACCGTTTTCCCGCATAACCTTCGCTGTATTTGTTGGTCAGCACCGACCCCGTCGCGGCCATGACGGCCGCCGAGGCATAATTTTCAGACGGAATCAGCCTCAACTTGGACCACTGCCGAACTTCTTCGGCCAAAATCAGTGCTGCTATTTCCGGATCGACTTCTTGCAGCTTTTGCATCTTTACCACTCCCATTCGCTTATCACCCGCCAAAGTAAAGCCGGATACTACACCATACTGCACCACAAAGACCACGGCCTTGCCGAGTTCCTTTCATTCACCCTGACCCACGCTTGACCCAGCCGTATTATAGAACATAAGTTTGGGCGTTCTGTCGGTTCTTTTGTATCGGAGCAAAAAAAATGACCACTCAAATCGCAAGTTGGAAACGCCGGCGAGCCGTTGCCGCCAACAAACTCGCTCCCGGAGCGGGCGTAGACGCCCAGTCCATTCGCGAATCGATGGCGGCACTTCGCTCTCGTGGCCTACAATGGTACGCTATGGGATTCGACGACTGGGACCCGGACCATATCGTGAACACACTTCAACGACATGGAGTGGCAACGTCGGTTCAATGGTTCAAGGAAAACGCAAACAAATACCCTGGACCAACAGAAATCGCCGAAATATGGACCCACCAACTCAAGATACCCAAGCAAGATGCCGAAGCGGTCTCCCTGCTTCCTCACTTGGCCGCTCGAGCGTTATGGGCAAAACTGCTGCCTGATCTACCATCCATAGAAACCACAGTGGATGAACTTGAACGTCGAATTTTGTCCACCCACCAATACAAACAGAAGGTAAGCGAAGACGAGATCTTGGAGACTTTGGAATTCATCGCAAAAAAAACCGAAGGCAGTATCGGGGTTCGTCGCGCATTCGATGAAGAGTTGCCGATTTCCATTGGAACCTGGTTTCTTCACACCGTTACCGAAATCAGTACAATCACCAATCCCGACGCATGGCAAAAAAGAGTCGATGCACTGGCAGCAACCCTCGGTGCTTCCAGTTATCATCATATAACGTTTGGTAATGCGATGGCCCGTGCGGGCCACACCGAGTATGCGTGGGCAGCAATCGAACGCGCACTGGCCAACGGGGACGATACGTCGACGTTATACAACCTATGCGCAGAATGCGCCCGCATCGCCGGGTTTTATCAACGTGCGGTCGAGCTTGCAAAGGAGGCGTTGTTGCGTTGCAACTATGAACCCCAGGATGAGCAAAGATCCAAACTTATCCTCAAAGCCGCGTTGGAAGACCTAGGGCAGTCCGCACAACTGGAGCAACACCTTCAGGAAGTCAATCTCGCAAAAAGAAAACAAACCCTCGCCTTACGAAAGGACAGAAAACGGAAAGAAAAGCGGGCAGAGAGGCGCTGAGAGTTTCAAACCTCGTCTCCCTCGGGACCCCCTTCGCCGTCTCGTTCCCGTTCCAGGTGGCGAAAAATCGTCCGCGGATCCACACCCAGATCGCGAGCTGTTTTGGTTCGATTGCCGTCGTTCATGCGCAATACTTTTTCGATGTATTCGCGCTGAAATTCCTCTTTGGCATCCGCCAATGACAACACATGTTGGACCAGTCCAACATCCAGATCCAATTCTGCAGGCCCAACAAGTGGCCCGTCCGCAAACACCACCGCTTTTTTGATCCGGTTTTCCAGCTCCCGAATATTACCGGGCCAACGATGTTTTCGAATGGCACGAATACCCTCGCGGGTAAAATCCCGCGCTTTTCCGCCAAATTCACCACTGTACTTTTTTAACAAATACCGCGCGATGAGGATCACATCATCACCCCGCTCACATAACGGGGGTAAAGTGAGCGTGATCACATTGAGCCGATAATACAGATCCTCGCGAAAACGCCCGGCTTTTACTTCGTCCTGAAGCACCCGATTGGTGGCAGCGACGATTCGGATATCGACCTTTTCCGGACGCGTATCGCCGACTTTGGTCACTTGGCGTTCCTGAATCGCTCTCAGTAATTTTACTTGCAGATTCAACGGCAATTCGCCGATTTCATCCAAAAACAACGTACCTTTGTCGGCCACCTGGAATTTGCCCAATACGGTTGCAACAGCACCCGTAAACGCCCCTCGAGTGTGGCCAAACAATTCGCTTTCAAGGAGATTTTCCGGAATCGCGCCACAGTTGATCACGACGAATGGACCGGCTTTTCTCCCCGACCTCGCATGAATCTCTTTTGCGATCAACTCTTTACCCGTGCCGGTTTCGCCCTGGACCAGCACCGAAATATCCGTAGTCGCAATTTTGTCGATTTTGCGAAAGATATCTCGCATCGAGTCACTGCTGCCGATAATGTCGCCAAAATTTCGGCTGTCGATTTCGGCTTTCAGGCGCTGGTTGTCCAACTGAAGTTCATTGACAAGCAAAGCATTACGAATGATCAGAGCCGCCTGCCCCGCATACACCTTCAACACTTCCAGTTTGGCGACCGTAAATAGATTCACGACATTGTCGTTGCCCACATAAATGACCCCGAGCAACTCCCCGCGAGCGATGAGCGGCACACACATCACCGAACACAGTTTTAAGTTAACGACGCTCTGCGACATGGAAAACTCATCGTCTTTTAATGCGTCACTCACGATTACGGGCTCTCGTGTTCGTATTACCTTCTCCACGATACTATCGCTCATGGCCAAATCTGCATCTTTGAGCGAATTTTTGTCGGAGTCTCTCGCTACACGAACCGAAAATCCATCATCCCGAACCAGAATAATAAAGCCCTTATCCGCATTCGTCGTTTCAACCACCTGGTCCAACAAATCGACGAGCAACTGCTGAATTTCCGTCGTCCCCATCAACCGTTCGCTAAACGACACCAACCTCCTCAACACGTCGACCTGCAATCCAACCGACGGATCCGCCTGCACGGCTGGTTTTTCGTCATACAAACTAAACCGGATTCGGCAATCACCGATCCCGATTTCATCTCCGTCCTCTAAAACATGGGTTCGGCGTTTTTTCCCATTGATCGTGACACTTTTCGTCCACCCCGACACCGAAATAATAAAATCCCTACCGTCAAACACGACTTGGGCATGGTAGTCATCAATACCGGTGCCGCCTAATACGACATCGTTTTCGTCTTCGGATCCAAACGTGGTTACTTTCTTAAATAAAGGAATCGTCCGCGGACGACTTTGACCGGATTCCGCCACAATAATCGAAGCCATAACTTACTACTGCCTGCTTAAAAAGACCGCGAGAAACCAAGGAAAAATTCGGAATCGTTTCCCACACCAAGAATGGGACGTACACTAGGCTGGGCGTTGGTCACCGGGGCATCCGGGTCCACCACCGTTCTCCGCTCAATGGTTGGCGGCGACTGTGCACGATGATTGACGACCGCCTCAATAATCCCTGCCGCCACAAGACCAACGAAAATTCCTTCCGATACCCAAAACGCGATTTCATAATCTCGCGCAACGTCAGGGTTACTCCGATTTTCGAGGATCAAAAAATACGTTGCGATCGTACTCGCCAACGCGACCGTTTCAGACGCCAAAAAACCTATTCCTGCTGCGGTATCCCCATTTTGAAACTGCCCCACACCAAAGGGGATAAACGCAGTAATCAACGGGTTTTTCTCAATCGTAACCGTTTCAATTGTTTTTACGGCCACAACCGGCGGCTTGTCTTCGGTTTTGACGGGCTCCTTTTCCGGTTCTAGTTTCAAAACCCCCTGTCCGAGCAACCGGTCCCTTAGGTTATTGAAAAAAACAACCAATTCCGGCGGATAATAAAATGAATTCAACTGAACCGTCGGAGCCGCCAACAACAACGCCGTAAACTCTTTTTCCGCCCCACTCCATTCCTTCAAAAACCATCGTGATGCGCCAAGATGCTCACGTATGATTAGCATTCGTTCGGGATCGGTTGTATTTGCGCCCGAAACCAACAAAGCTTCGTACAATTGAACCGCTCGACGATAGTCTTGGTATCGAAACGTATTTTCCGCTTCCTCAAACGCGTTATCCGGAGCCTGCGCCCAAACCGCTCCCCCGCTGTCCCAAAGGCATATCAGCACAACAACGGAAAAGAGTTTCAGAATAGGACTAACCCGCTCCATGGCATGCATCATATCTGAATCCACCACCACTCGGGGAGCCCGCGCAAACCACTTTCTGCAAAATAAACAATAACCCAAAACCCATCCAATGCGCGTTTTCCGCGTTTTGCACTCCAGTCCATACTTTTCTTTTGCCGCGCACTAACCTAAAACGACTAGGCAGCCGGTCGCGATGGGGTTCACAACTTCGCAGCAAAACTATAAGCACCTATATAATAGATACACCGTGACCCCACCTGTGACCATCTTGTGTGTTTCACCACACGGCACCCACATCACCATGGAGTAAACCGTGACAAAATACCGTACCGCCCCGGATCCAGCCGCGACCGGATGGCCCAAAGGTGTTCCCTACATCATCGGTAACGAAGGTTGTGAACGATTCAGTTACTATGGAATGAGATCGATTCTGCAGGTCCATCTCACGGCGCTCTATGCGGCGACGGGGCTCGTACAACTTGACGCCGAGTTGTCCGCCCAATCCACCGTTCATCTCTTTTTCGCCGGCGTCTACGCCTTCCCGATGATCGGCGCAATCGTAGCCGACCGCCTTTTGGGAAAGTACAACACCATTTTGTGGCTGTCTTTGGTTTATTGCGCCGGACATGCGGTTTTGGCATTCGGAGAAAATTCCCTTGCCGGTATGTATTTGGGGTTATCTCTCATTGCCATTGGTTCGGGCGGAATCAAACCCTGCGTTTCCGCCAACGTCGGTGACCAGTTTGGCAAAGGCAACTGGCATCTGATCGAGCGTGTTTTTCAGATGTTTTATTTCATCATCAACTTTGGCTCGTTTTTCGCCACGTTGTTGATTCCCTGGACCAAACAACGATTCGGAACGTCTGTGGCCTTTGGTATTCCGGGCATTCTGATGTTTCTTGCCACCATTATTTTTTGGGCGGGCCGTAACCGTTTTGTCCATGTCCCACCCAAACCAGGAGGCCGGCTCGGTCTTTTGGACGCCGGGTCCTCGATCCTTCTTTTTATGACCGCCGGTTCGTTGTTTTTCACCGCAACCCTGGATTGGTGGTGGCAAGTCGCAGTGGGGATTGGGTGTTTTGCCGCAGGTATGGTCTTGTTTGGTATTCGTCAACGAATTCACCAAGATGATGGATTCCTCGCCGTGTTTTGGCATGCGGTCCGCGCACTATTTACCACCCAACAACGGTCCAATGCCTCTCACAGTCTCACAAACCTAAAAGAGCATTGGTTTTGGGGTTCCGCCGTAAGAAAATTCGGCGCCGACGTCACAGAAGGACCCATCGCCGTATTACGCATCATCAGTGTGTTCTTGTTGGTAAGTGTTTTCTGGGCTCTGTTCGATCAACATGCCTCTTCGTGGATTCGCCAGGCCGAAGCGATGAACCGCCACGTAACCCTGCCGCTGATTGGTTCTTTTGAATTGCTTTCGTCACAGATTCAGGCCGCCAATCCCCTGCTTGTGATGTTGCTCATCCCATTTGCAAGCATGGTCGTCTATCCCGGACTGGAAAAGCTGGGTTACCCGCTGACACCGTTGCGGCGTATGACTATCGGGATGGCAGTTGCAAGCCTTTCTTTCGTTATTGTGGCCCTACTGCAAACACGAATGGATGAACTCGCGTTGGACGGCCAAAAACTACATGTCGGCTGGCAACTCAGTGCTTACCTGGTCATCACGTTGGCAGAAGTCATGGTGTCGGTGACCGGACTGGAGTTCGCGTACACCCAGGCACCCAAACGAATGAAATCGACCATTATGGGATTTTGGCTTCTAACAGTTACTTTAGGAAACGTTCTGGTAAGTTTTCTCTCGGGATTCAAAAGTTTGTCTCTAACCAATTTCTTCTGGGTATTTGCCGCCCTGATGGCAGCGGCCGCACTGCTTTTTGGCATTCGCGCCCGCTATTATGTACCCCGTGACTACTCTCAATAAAGGAGACCTACATGAGAAGAAGTCTGTGGTTGCTTATCTTCATCGGCGCCTTTGCGGCCGACATTGATTCCACCTTCGCTGTATGCGGCGATCCACCGGGAAACGTCAACGGAGATACGTTTACCAACGTCGTCGATGTACAATGCGCCATTGTCGGCGCGATCTGGGAACTCGGAGGAAACATCGACCCGGCACCGGAATGTCTCGGGCCGGACATCGCGTCCGGCGATCTCAATTGCGACGGTTTCTTAAACGTCACCGACATTCAAATCGTCATCAATCACACCATCGGTGCCCCGCTGGCGGCGTCCATCGACGGCGATGCCGACGGCTGCGTCGATACCTGCACCCAAGGCGATTGTTGCACCATTCATCCGCAACCAGGATGCGCCGACTTCCTATGCGAAACCCTGGTTTGCTCCGCCGATTCGTTTTGTTGTGAGGTATCCTGGGATGGCGTGTGTGCAACCGAGGCCGGCTCGTTGTGCGGCTCCTTATGTGAACCGGCCACAGGCGACGGTACAGATTGCTGTGCCGAAAAACTCACACCGGAATGCAGCAACCCCGAGTGCGTAGACTGTGTATGCGCGCTGGATGATTTCTGCTGCGTTATTCAATGGGACGACTTGTGTGCCGGTGAAGCCGTTGGCGGTTGCGGCGCGGTATGCCCCTGTGGTCCCCCTCCACCTATCTGCGGCGACGGTTTTTGTGAATCCGGTGAAAACTGTGGCGAATCCGATGTTTGCCTCAGCGATTGCGGGGGATGCCCCTGTATTATTGGCGTACAATGTACCGAACAGTGTGCGCCCGGAGACATGTTGTGTATCGATCAATGCCTCGCCCAACTCGAAGAAACCGAGTTAACCCAAGCCCAAGCCTTGCTGACATGCTCCGCTGCATTTGGATGCGACTTGCTGCCTCCCGGAACCACCCGGTTGCTCTGTTGGACCGACCACTGCTCATCGGAAACGGTCGCATGCAACGGCCAACCCGCATCAGGACCCACGTGTGCCGATGCCGTCAATTGCACGCTCGCCTGTTTTGAAGATCCCGGCTGTATTGAAATTTGTTTGGCGGGGACATCCCCCGATCAAGCTCCGGCGGCCCTAGACTTGTATAACTGCATCATCGCGACGAATTGTATCGAAATCACCGGCGGGGGCCCTGACTTCATGCCCTGTATTCAGTCAACATGCTCCGCTGAGATCTTGACCTGTGTGCCCCCGCCTCCCCCCGGCCCCACCTGTGTCGACGGCGTCAACTGTGCACTCCAATGTGGACTGGCTGGACCGGCCTGTATCGATCCTTGCCTTGCCCTGACCGATCCGGCCGCATTACCCCCCACCGTAGCGCTTATCGACTGTCTGGTGGCCAATGAATGTAATCTTGTTGCCAGTCAGCAGGAATTCGATATGTGCGTCGCCGATTTTTGCCTATTCGAAGGCCAGAACTGTCTCAACGCCGTATCACCGGTATGCGGCGATGGATCATGCGAACCCTTCGAGGTCTGCGGAGCCCCCTTTCCGTGTGAAGCCGACTGTGGCCCCTGTATCCCGCCGGGGGACAACAACTGCTGCGAACCAAGCGCCAACGACAGTCCAGGATGCGATCTGGATGTGTGCGAAAATTGTGTGTGCGGAGCGGACAGTTTCTGCTGTGAAGTAACCTGGGATTCAGCATGCTCGGGACTTGCGAAAACCCTATGCCGAAACGCCTGTCCACAGTGCGAAGCCGAACCCGGATCGTGTACCAGCGGCTTTGTTTGTATCCTGAACTGCGACGGCAATTTCTCCTGCATCAACGGCTGTGCCTCCCTAGTCGATCCGTCGCAACAACAATTGGTTAGCCAACTGGCTTTATGCGGCCTCTCCAAAGGGTGTAATCCTCTTGGACCAGCGGACACGTTTGCGCAGTGTGCCTATTCGCAATGCACAAACCAATTTGTGGACTGCACAAACGGGTTGTAGGTCACTCCACCATAACGTTCCACCTGATACTGATACACACTCTCCGCCGGATCAAAATTCGTATCCAACACCTGCGCGAGCCTGACCGAAGCCTAAAAACATCGACGAAGTATTCGATGTGGGTGAAAATTCAGGATAAGTACCTTTGTCCACATGGAGATAAAGCCATAACCCTTGGGAATAACCCAGGTCGGCAAACAAGAAAAACCCGCGATTTTCGTTATCGGTGTCGGCACTGAAATAAAACCGCGCCCCCACGGTCGCAGCCGCTGCCAATCCCCAGTACGTCACGTTGGGGATACTCGGGCAATCGGTGTCATATCCTTCTTCATCCTGACACCCGCCGCCGCTTCCTTCGGATGTACCGAGCATCACAAAGTCAACCTGCAATCGAAGGTAAAACTCCACATAGTGAGAGAGAGCCATCGCCCCCTCCACTGTTGGACCGATGGCCAATCGAAAGCTGTCGTTGTAGTCGATATTCATTCCGCGTTCCCACCCGTCCACATTGAGTGGGCCAATCGAAAACGACACGTGGCCTCCTATCAGCAGTCGGTTAATCAACCGCAACTGAACTATCAAATCGAAGGCCGGCGCCGTATCGAATTCACGTCCATATGTCGTCGGCAAACCATAAGAGGTATCGCCAACAGGAAGGTCGACTCCAAATCCAAGACCGAACATCGCCCCCGTGGCAAATTCCCACCCCACATCCCCCTCGTCTATCTCCCCAGGGTTTCCATCCGGGTCGGCCAACTCGTTTGAACCCTCCAAAGGCCCGTCCGTTGGCATAACCACATCGGGTTCGGCCACAAAATCATCATACCAACTTACTTTGCACACACCCGGGGCCGTCAGCGGGCGAAACTGCAACACCGCGATCACCGAGGCCAAACATTGATCAAATTCCGGGGTCGGAACATCGCCGGGCTCGTCGGCATTTTCTTCTTGCTGTGTCTCAGCCTCGGTCTTTTCCGCCTCGTTCGTCTTCTGCTCCGTCGGTTTTTCCGCCGGCAACAACTCACCCGGCTCCACAATCACGTCGACAACCCGCCCATCCTGTTCGATGGTCCAGCGCATGGATCGCCGCATCTGCGCGCGACCCGGAGGCCGGTAGGTAGTCCAACACAACTGAAAGTCACCACGCGCCCGCTCCATGGTGGTTTCTGTGGGTTCCGGAAATTGTGTCGCGTTTTTTCCGGAAATTGTGTCGAGTTGATGATCGTGTTGTTGGGAACTTTGGTCAAGTTTTGGCAAGTGCTTTG
>JABWCM010000049.1 GCA_013360285.1 Myxococcales bacterium | reverse complement strand
CGCCCGTAAAAATCCCTGCGCCATATTCCCGATATGACTCAGGATTTTTTCGGACGATTCGGCGAAAATCCGGCTGGCCAAAAATTCCCCTAAAAAACATCACACACCCAGCGTTTCTCCCAAGTTTACGGTGCAAATGCGGGAGGGTCAGCGGAAATAGATAACTGACCCGATATCGACAGTATTTGGCCGGCTTATCCAGTTTCGGCCCTTCCGGGTATTCCTGTCATTCCTCGGCCCGGCCTCGGACCGGACCATCCAATTCAACTCTGACGCCCCAAGCCGTTATCCGAATAGAACCTGGTTTTTTCAAAACCACTCGATCGCCCACTCCATCATGCCGACCCTCTCTGCCGGTCCGTGGTCGCCAACCCGACGCGTCTAAATTTTTTTAAAAAAATATAGACAGTATATTGACAGCCAGAACGGGCGTGTGTATCTCTGTTCCCGTGGATCGACGGCGCGGTTCGCCGAAATTGCAGTCCAGCACGAGTAAACATGATTGCTTTGGAGTATAAAATATGAACAGCAGAGGCTTAACAATGAAGACAAAATTTAGACAATATCTAACAGTTTTGGTAACGGCTCTGATGGTTGTTGGGACGGTCGGTGCTTGTGGGGATGATTCCGACACCGATTCCACGCCCTCGGATGGAACCACGGAAACGCGGTCGGTGTTGGAAGTCGCCGAGGCAAATGGGCAGTTTGGCACCTTGCTTTCCGCCGTCGACGCCGCCGGCCTGACCGACACGCTGTCCGCGGCCGGGCCGTACACGGTGTTTGCCCCTACCGATGACGCCTTTGCCGCCCTTCCTGCCGGGACTCTCGATGCATTGCTTGCCGACCCAACGGCGTTGAGCGCCGTTCTCACATATCACGTCGTTTCCGGAGAGCTGCCGGCGGCCTCAGTCGTGACCCAAACCGCGCTGGACACGCTCAACGGCGCGTCCGTCGCCGTCGAGGTCTCGGGGAGCACGGTTAAAATCGGCGGAGCCACCGTCGTCGTTGCCGATGTGCGGGCCGCCAACGGAATCATCCATGTCATCGATACGGTGCTGACGCCGCCACCCGCCGCCGACCCCGAGCCCGGCACGATTCCCGAGGTCGCCGCCGCCGCCGGCAACTTCACGACGCTGTTGGCCGCCGTGAAAGCCGCCGATCTGGCCGATACCCTGGCCGGCGAGGGCCCATTTACGGTTTTTGCCCCGACCGACGAAGCCTTTGCCGCCCTACCCGCCGGCACACTCGACGCGCTGTTGGCTGACAAACCAGCCCTGACCCAGGTGTTGCTCCATCACGTCTTTTCCGGATCTGCGTCGGCCGAAGACGTCCAGGCGGCAACTTCGTTTACGATGCTGTCCGGCCAGGACGTCGCCGTCGAAATCAAAGATGGTAAAGTCTGGATCGGCGAAGCCCAGATCCTCACCACCGACATCAAAACCTCAAACGGCATCATTCACGTCATCGACGCCGTGCTGATCCCGGCCCCTGAGACCAACCAACCCGGCAACCTGGTCGAGGTTGCCGCCGCGGCGGGCAACTTCACGACGCTCTTGGCCGCTGCGAAAGCCGCCGGTCTGGACGCAGCACTTTCCGGCGAAGGCCCCTACACGATTTTTGCCCCGACCGACGACGCCTTCGCAGCATTGCCAGCGGGCGCCCTTGACGCATTGCTCGCCGACATCCCGGCGCTCACCAATGTGCTGCTCTATCACGCAGTTGCCGCAAAACTGACCGCCGCCGACGTCACCGCCAAAACCGAACTGACGACCATGGCGGGCCTACCGGTGCCCATCACCATGGAAAACGGCAAGGTCTGGATCGGCGGCGCCCAGATCCTCACCACGGACATCGAAGCCTCGAACGGCATCATTCACGTCATCGACGCAGTCCTGCTTCCATAAAACGCGGAATCCCCAACTGGCTAACCGGCGTGGCGGTCGGGCGATATCCGGAGAGGGTCAGCGGAAATAGATAAGTGAACCCTGTTCGGCTAATTTAGGCTGCCTTGGCCAGTCCCGTCCTTGCGGAATATTCCCGATATTCCGTAAGGACGGTCTCGGCCAATTCAGCGCTAAATTAGCTCGACCAGGGTCACTTCCTTATTACCGTTGACCCTCTGAGAGTTGATGCCGTTTCCCGTTTTCGCCGCAGCGGAAGGGGGGTTGACCAAGGCGGAGCCACCATGGTTACAATAACGAACTGGCGCGGGGGCAACGGCGAAGGTACTGAGATGACGGATTCCCCGGGGCAATACCGGATGGCGGTTGTTTCCCAAATTTCGGGTTTGGACCCGCATACGATCCGCGCCTGGCAGCGGCGCTACGGCGCAGTCGCCCCTTCGCGAAGCGACGGCAATACACGGCTGTTTTCGGCCGACGACGTGGCGCGGCTCACGTTGCTGCGCGAACTGACCGAGCGCGGCCACCCGATCGGTACCATTGCCCACCTCGATACAGGCGAACTTACGGCGCTTGTCCGCCGCCCCGAATCGCTTGTGGCCCCAGCCCCCCTTGCGGACGCGCCCACAGCCGACCCCATGATCGCCTTCCGGGCCGCGTACATGGGCGCGGTTCGCCGATTCGACGCCGGCGCTGCCGCGGCCATGCTGGGAAAAGCCGCAACAGCGATGTCGTCACGCGCCTTCGTATACGAAGTCGTCATACCGATCTTGCAGGACACAGGCGTACGCTGGGCTCGCGGCGAAATCGGCATCGCCCACGAACACCTCGTCAGCGCCCAAATGCGCGGCCTCATTACGACGCTCACCTCCATGCACTCCGCCCGCAATCCCGCGCCAAAACTGGTAGCCGCCACCCCGGCCGGTCACCGCCACGAATTCGGCGTGATGATCGGCGCGTTGTTGGCCGCAACCCAGGGGTACGACGTGGTTTACGTCGGTCCGGACCTGCCGGAACGCGAGATCCAGTGGGTGCTCGATGCGTGCCGACCTCACATTCTGCTCTTGGGCGTCGTAACGGAAAGCAGCCCAGACGAACTCAAGGACTTACAACAACAATTGAGTCGCCTGGCCGCCCAGGTGACGACCTACGTAGGCACGCCGGATTTCCATCCCATCGCCCAACTCGCCACCGGGGCGGTTTGTTTTCATCGATACGAAACGTTTGAGCAAGCCATTGCAACAAATCACCCATCCTCTCCCCCGCCGAAAATGTGACCCCGTCCGCCTCAAGACCGCTACCCGCGGGTATTTACGGTGTTTTCATTGAGTTTGTGAACGTTGATGTCTTGAAAATCCTCGTAAACAGTCCGATCATTGGTTTGGGTTCCGGTTAACGAACCCCGTTGGCGACATTGCCGAAAGTTGTTGAGTGGGGTGAAAGGGTAGTTTGCATGAGATTCTTACATGAAAGGCCCCGTTCTCGGAGAATTTGTGAGTCAACGCTGATTCTCTTCCTGGTCCTTGCGGGGTGCAGCGCCTCCGAGTCGCCGGCTGCGTCCGATGCCGTCCCGTCCATCGATGCACCGATCGCTGATCTCACACCGTTTGTGCCGCCGCCGGATGCCGGGACGTTCCCGGATTCTGCCGACTTTTCCGCCTTGTCCGATGGGCTCTCACTGGACGTCCCGGTTGAGCCGGAAATCGTTGCCTCCCTGCCGGATACGTCCGACACGGGTGAGGACGCGGCCGCTCTCGACGTTTTCTCGGCGTCTGACGTGTTTTCCCCTCCCGACAGCGCGCCCGACGACATGGTGGACATCACCACGCCGCCACCGCAAGTCGTCCTGATTACCGAAATCATGGCAAAAAACGCCACGCCTTTCCCCGAGGGGTCCGGCGACACACCCGATTGGATCGAAATCTTCAACCCCGGGCCGGAATCCGTCGATCTCTTGGGATGGACCCTTACGGACGACCTCGACGAACCGGCCAAGTGGACCTTTCCCGCGGTTTCGCTGGTGCCGGGCGAATATCTTGTGGTCCTGGCGTCCGGCACGGACGTCGGCGGACCGGGTGGTCTGCATGCCACCCTGAGCCTCGACTCCGACGGCGAGGTCATCGCCCTTTCTCGACCCGACGGCACGCTCTCCCATTCCCTGGAGTTTGGTCCTCAGCGGGAAGACGTTTCGTACGGGTTGTCGCAAAATGTCTCGTCCTACATCGTTGCCGGCGATGGGAGCGCCGCCCGATTCGCTGTGGGCGCGCCGGAGGGATGGACGGCGCCGGGCTTTTCCGACGGCGATTGGACCGAAGTCGCGCTGGGCATCGGTTATGACGGCGAGCTGGGGGGACCGGAGGCGGGGTTCGAAAACGCAGCCCTGCTCAAACCCACAGATCAATCGACGGACGGCTACGGATTTACGGGGGTTCAGGCCGTAGATGGTGTGCTCCAGACGTTCTCGCACACGGCACTGGGCGATCTAACCCCCTGGTGGGAAGTCGACCTCGTCGAAAACTACCTCATCGAATCGATCACGCTGTGGAATCGGCTGGATTGCTGCCCGGAGCGCCTCTACAACATCACAGTCGAGATCCGAAACGCCAAAGGTGAAGCCGTCTATACCTCTCCGGTGCTCAACCCCATTCCCGTTGGCCAGGCCCCGGTTTCTCCGGGGAACAAACTCGTGGTCACCCCCCCGAAACCCGTCATTGGAAAAACCGTCCACGTGAGCAAAACCGCGGTCGGCGGAGCCGGGCAGTCCGAGTGGCTTACGTTTGCGGAAGTCGAAGTGTGGGGAAGTTGGGCCTCGCCTTACGCCGACCAGATCACCACGGATATCGAAACGGCGATGAAGGGGATTTCCGCGGTGGGATACCTGAGAATTCCGACTCTGTCGACGCCTGAGCCCCCAAATCGACTGACTCTTGCCGTGGCCTACGACGACGCTTTCACAGCCTGGCTCGATGGCGAAAAAATCGCGTCGGCGAATCTGTTGGGCGAAATCCCTGCCGTCCCGCATCCCGCCGATGGGTTTGAATCGTTCGCCATCGACCCCGCCCTGCTGACCTGGGGACAACACATCTTGAGTTTCCAGGGGTTCAACATCGCCGCGGATGACGATGATTTTCTCCTCCGCCCCACGCTGATCGCCGAAAAAATCACGACAAACGGCCCCGGCTTTTTCAAAACCCCCACTCCCGGTGGCCCGAATGGCGTTGGGGTCGAAGGTTTTTTGGCGCCTCCAAAAGTCGACGCGGAGCGAGGTTTCTACAAATCCCCGTTTTCCCTGACACTTACCCACGAAACCCCCGGGGTGACGTTGGTCTACACCCTCGACGGGAGTGTGCCGACGTTGTCACACGGGACCGTGATTCCACCTCAGGATGCGGTTTCGCTGACAACAGGCGTCCTCCCCGTCGAGACCACGACGATTCTCCGGGCGGCGGTTTTTCGGGAGGGGTGGGAACCGAGCCCGGTCATCACGCATACCTATCTTTTCTTGGACGATGTGATCGACCAGCCCGCGAAGCCGACGGGTTTCCCCGAGGTTTGGGACGGGATGGGGCAGGACCCCATCGCCGCAGATTATGAGATGGACCCCGAAATCGTTTACAACCCCACATACCATGATGACCTGCTGTTGGGTCTTCGGAGCATTCCCACGATGTCGATTGTCACCGACAACGATGGGTTATTTGGAGCCGCCAATGGGATTTATATCCATTCGCTGGAGCGGGGGGAGTTATGGGAACGTGCGGTCTCCGTGGAGCTGATCTTGCCGGACGGGGCCACGGGGTTTGCGGTGGACTGTGGTTTGCGCATCCACGGGTATGGGTGGCGCCCGCACAATGCGACCCGAAAACACTCGCTGCGACTGGAGTTTCGCAAAAAATACGGCCCCGCCAACTTGGAGTACCCGCTGTTTGCCGACTCGCCGGCCGACAAATTCGACAGCATCGTGCTCCGTTCGCAGGGGCATAGGGGATTCCAGGATCCGTCGTTTCCCTATCAAGCCTGTTATATCCGCGACTCGTTCGCACGGGATACCGCGAGAGATATGGGTAAAATCGATGGGCATGCGACGTACGTGCACCTCTACTTGAACGGGCTGTATTGGGGTTTGTATAACCCGGTCGAACGACCGGATGCGGACTTCGGAGCCCGTTATTTCGGCGGCGAAGCAAACGAGTACGACGCCATCAATCGGCGGGTAACGACGAACGAAGCCATCGACGGCACTCTGGACGCCTACAATGAGATGCTGGCCGTAGCCGATCAGGGGCTTTCGACGCCGGAGGGCTACGCGAAAATCCAGCAGTACCTCAACCTCGACGACCTGATCGACTACATGTTGATTCACCAATACACGACCAACCAGGACGGCCCGGAGACCTTTCAGCACAACAACATGCGTGGGGTGCGCCGCCGCGAGCCGGGCGCCCAGTTTCATTTCTTCGTCTGGGACATGGAATACAGCATCTGGAAGGCCACGGATTCGTGGAACATCAACGTAGACGTGCCGGGGAGTGTGTCCCATGTCTACGCCAAGCTGCGAGAAAACCCCGAGTTTCGTAAGAGGTTTTCCGACCGGGCCAAAATACACCTGACAAGCGCGGGTGCACTCACCCCCGAGGCGTGCGCGGCCAGATGGGAGACCCGGGCGCAGGAAATCGAACTCGCGATTGTCGGCGAGAGCGCCCGCTGGGGGGATGCGAAACACGAGCCGCCGTACACCCGCGACGTCGAGTGGACGCAGGAGCGTAACCGGCTGCTCACCCAATACTTCCCCCAACGCACCGCCATCCTGATCCAGCAGTTGACCGCCGCGGGTCTTTATGGGTTGTGAACCGCACTGAATCCGCGGCATAGATATAGGTGCGTCGCTTCTTGCCGGAGTACCAACCCAAGACCGTAAAGATAGACATACCGGCGAAGGGTAGACAACAGGGTCACGCTCGTGTCAAGCTGATTTCTCGGCGCGCGGCGCGAGCACGTAGGCTCATTCCGCACTCGGGTTGCGTGTGGACCGTACCATTGTGGTCAAAACTCGCCCCTGTCCGGCGGGTTCGAATCGGGAGGTGATGTCATGGAGGGTTGGCTTGACATTCTCAGGGAATTCAATTACCCGATCGACGGCGGCGATTTTGGTGAGTTGGTTTGCCGCATTCCGTATGTGGGTCCGGAAGGACTCGATTCTTTGCGCCGCGCGGTCGAGTCGATTTATTACGCCATGAACGACCGCGACCATCCCAACCCAGCTTTGGCCGACGGCACCCATTCCGCACCCCAAACCCCGCCGCGGCGGGCCTTGAGCACCGGCGATCGGTATTTTCTGGACCTGTGTTTGGGCAAAGCGTCGCTTGTCGAGTCAATTCTGGCCATTTCCGGCGCCGCGCTCATCGACGCTCCCGGTCCAGCCCGCGCCGTCGGCTGTTATCCCGCTCACCGCCTCGACTACGCTGCCCGCCTGTTCCGCCGCCAACCACCTATGGACGAAACCGCAATAACGCTTCTGGCCATCGTCGAAAAACGGAACGGCGCCTTGCTCCACAAGCTCACGGCCGCCTTTCAGGCCATTCGCCCGGGTTTTGGTTACAACGTCCCCTGGCCCACCGCTGAAACCTGTGCCGTCATTCACCGGCTGGCCACCGACCTCGAGCCATTCTGGGAGATCGCCGCCGCCGACGTCGTCGGCGCCGTCACCCCCACAGCCGGCAACGATGCTGCGTCGACACGCCTCCGGCAGGACCAGTCGCGAACCCTAAGCCGCCTGCGCTACTGCTGCCGCGACATCGCGATTCTCAGCCAACTGCTATGCCTCTCCCAGGGCTGGTTGCGGCTGCTTTTGTACTCGAAACTCAGTCTCCTCGAAGCGATTCGCCGGTATGCCGCCTATCGCCCCGTCGAGGAAATCGCCGAAGTGATCGCCTGGGAGTTTTCGCCGCTGATTCGCCTTGCCACAGTCGCCTTGTTTCACCGCTCGCCCAACGTGGAACGCCTCGTATGCGACACGGCCCAAAACTCGACGCTCGCCACCCGCAAACGCCTTCAGCGCGCCCGCTACCGACTCCTGTGGAACGCCGGCTGGAGGGACCGCAACCAAATCGTCGAACCCAACGCCATCCTTCACGACACCGCCGACGACCTCTTCAGTTACCTAAAGGACATCCGCAACGCCTATTTCGCCTGGCGACCCGCCCAGTAGTACCGCGGAGCAGCACCATGAACCATTCCCCCTCTCCCGATTCGACCCGGCGCCGCGACGAACGCCGCCTCTACGACCAACTCAACCGCCTGTTTGCGCGCCTCCCGCTGCATCTACCACCCACCGTCACCGACCTGCGCCGATGCGTAACCGCCGAAGCCGGCGATGTCCTCCGGGCCTGCCCACAGTGGAACCCGGACTACGACCTGGCCTGGTTTTTGCTGCACGAAGCGGTGCAATTCGGAGCCGACCGCACCAGCCTTGCCAATCACCTGTTCTGGGAAATCATGCCTCCCTTGGACGCGTGGTTTCGCTACCTCGAATCCTTCCCGCCGGGTGAGGTCGGCACAGCCTACCGAAGGCGCCGCGTAACGATGGCCGAAATCTGGTTGACCCTGGTCCACATCCCCCCGGAATGGCTAACCGCCCGACTGCCGACCTCCTCCCCGACCGACCCGGCGCCGGCCCACGTTTCCGGAAACCACGTCTGCCTCCTGTGCCAAACTGAACGGCGCGCCCGGTCAAGCATGCCGTACCCGACGGCACGCCTGGCAGCCGCAGCGCCGACGGACACGGTGGAAATCCCCATGGACCTAACGGTGGGCGACTCCGTAGTCCCAGTGATCCTGTCCATTGTAACCGACGCCGACTACACCCGCCTCTTCCTCACCCCGACCCCACCCAGAACGTTGCCCGAGGGAACTTACCGAGTAGTCATGACGTTTGCCACCGGCACCCGAACCACCCAAACCCTACGCCACCCCGCCGACCAAGCCCTGGGCAAAAACCTAGGCAAAACAACCGACCACCCGCCGCAGGGCATCGTGTCGGTTCTGATTTACCAGACCCAACTGAGTTCGTGACAGCGACTCCGCCCCGAGGTGTCACATCCCCCGTTGCCGTCTGTTGAGCCCTTGGTTTACCATGGGTTCGTCGACCGGACAAACATGGAGGATACACGATGAAGACGTTCCAATGGTTTATTGTTACTTTGGTTGTTGTTGTTGTTGTTGTTGCACTGTTCCGACCTTCGTTCGCGACCGCCGCTTCCTGCGATGTCACGGGGGACGGCAAGGGCGATGTCGGTGACGTGCAGTGTACGATTTTGACGAACTTGTGGGCGCTCGGTGGATATGCCGGTGCGCCGCCGGGTTGCCTGAAGTACGGGCTGGTGTCACCGGCACTCCTGGGTGATTTCGATTGCAGCGGGCAGACAGACGTGGCCGACGTCAGCCTGGCCATTTACTGTGCGCTCAATTCGCCGCCCTCGCCCGAACTTGACGGCGACGGCAACGGCATTGTGGACAACTGCGAGTCCGATCTCGATTTGGACGGGGCCTTCGACGTGGTCGATTGTGCGGCGCAGAATCCCGGCGTGTTCCCCGGAGCCCCGGAGAAATGCAACGGTTATGACGACAATTGCAACGGGGAGATCGACGAACCCTGGGACCCGGACGTCACCTGCAACAACGCCGACAGTTGTACGCTGGTCGGCTCATGCAAACCGTTTCCGGGTAATTTGTCGTTGATGTTCCACGAGTTTCTGGCCGACCCGGTGGCGCCCGGGCCCGGCGGGGAGTGGATCGAGCTGATGAACGGGTCCACGTCCGACATCCTGCTGGCGAACTGGTCCATCGAGAATGGCGCGGGTCAACAGCTCGCGTTCCCGCCCCAGGCGTTTGTCAAAGCCGGCGGTTACGTGGTGTTGGAGCGGGTTGCGAACGATGCCAGCCCGGGGGTGATTCCCAAGAGCGTGCCGTACGTGGTATTCGAGTTGGGTGATCAGGCTGACACGTTGGTTCTGAAGAATCCCCAGGGGGTTCTGGTCGACGAGGTGGATTACGAACCCGGGTCCTTCCCGATTTTCCCGGGCGTGGCGGCGGCGTTGGTCGATCCGACGGCGGACAACAATATCGGACAGAACTGGAAACCGGCCCCGGTGTCCCAGGGCAAATCCGGCAGCCCGGGCGGCCCCAATGCCGGGGTAGCGGCCGAGTTCTGCACCGGCGAGGTCTCGATTGTTTGTGAGGATTGTAACCCGTGCACCGCGGACGTATGCGACCCCGTCTCAGGGTGTGTGTTCCTGCCCATCACCGGCCCCTGCGACGACGGCGACCCGCTGACCGTAAACGACACCTGCGACCAGGGAGAATGCCAAGCGGGCCCGGTCAAAAACTGTGACGATGGGATTAGTTGCACCCTGGATATACCCGACCTGCTGTCGATCACCGGCTGTTCCCACCTGCCCGACCACACCGAGTGTGACGACGGGGTCGGTTGCACCCTGGATTTGTGCTCGGTGGATGCCCAAGGGTGTATGAATCAACCCCAGGTGGCCCCCTGTGATGACGGCAAATCCTGTACGCTTGATGTTTGTAAGCCCGGTGTCGGTTGTCAAAACACGGCTGTCAATTGTTCGGTGAATTCCGAGAAAGGGGGCGACCAGCACCGCCCCAAGATCGCCCCGCTGGACCCTGAGCAAGGGGCATGTGTGGTTTGGTTGGGGGGGACGCATGGGGCCGCATACGTGCCCGATGTCAATCACGCGGTCTGGATGCAGTGTTATGACAAAAATTTCATCCCGCTAGGTGGGAATATCGAGGTTCGAAACGTTTATACAAAGAATCCCGGTTTTGTAAACCATGTGGACATCGCATCATCGACCGGCAATCGGGTAGCGGTCGTATGGGAAGAGTACCAAGTCAGTTTCTCTGGGCTGACGGACGGCGAGCACCGGATCATGGCCAAGATCTATCAATGCGACCCGGTGGTTACGAAGACCTGCACCCAGGTATATCCGACGCTTCCACCTCCGGGGTCGAACGAGCCGACACCCGCGGCGATCCTTTCCGACGGCAACTTGCTGGACCCCGCGTGCGGCGGGCAGGATCCCACCGACCACATTTGGCCCGCCGTGGCAGCCGGACCCGACGATGACTTTCTGGTGGTCTGGGGGGTCGGTCGACAATACGCGTCCCTCCAAGTCGCCACAAAGTTGAGGGTTCGCCGCCTGAGCAACGTCGGTCCGGTGGGATCGTCGGTAGAACTCGAAGGTTATCCCAAAGAAGAGGGTTGCCAGGGCGTACACAGTATCCAACTGGCGACGCATCCCCAATCCAAGTGTGTTGTGCTCAAGTGGGCGTCGGAACAAACCTCCAGTTCCAAAACCTATCTCGCCACGATTCCGAAAAACAACATCGCAGCCGCGGCTACAACCCCTGTGGTTCAGGCAACGAGCCCCAGCTCAAACAATGACCACTGGGATATTACCATGAACAACAAAGAACGCCTGTTCATCGCCCATAATCTGCACAACTACAATGGCAAGGAGCAACTGGGCATCAAGTGGTACGCCCAGGCCTGCGACGATCTGAACGAGGACAGCGATGTAGGCGACACCGGACCTTTGACCACGAGTGCAGTGGTTGCTTCCGGCCCAACTCCCAAAATCGTTGCGTTTCCGTCGACGCTGCCGATCGACGACTGGAGCGTAGCATTGATGACCTATACGGGCGGACAACAGGCGTTCATGTCGTACGTGGACTACGGCACCACGGGCAGCACCTATAAACCCTTCCAAATGAGCCATTACGCCGCGTCCTACAACCAGCAGGGCGACATTACCTACACCGGCAAATGGGTCGCAGCGGTCACCCATGCCAAAGGACCCGACGGCGACGGATTAGGCGTTTTTCTATTCGTCTGCGATCCCACCGACCCGGCCAACTGTTGGATGCCGGTACCGTAGATTCACACCTAGGTGTGGTTTTTTTTGGGGGCAACAACACCACACGCCTGGGTGTCACATCCCCCATTGTTGACAGTTGAGCCCTTGGTTTACCGTGGGTTCGTCGACCGGACAATGATGTTGGAAACGACGGCAAGATGGAAGAAGGTTTCACTTCAGGAGGCAAAATCCTATGAGGAAGAATGTGAACGAAACGGCAACGCCCGGGTCGCGTGGTTGCGGATGGCTGTATTCGAGGTGGCTCCGACCGGACGGCAATCCCGCTGGTAGATGCGGTTGGCGGATCGGAACGGTGTGCACGACCGTCGTAATCGGGTTACTCGTGTCATCCCCCCCAGCGGCCGCCCAGTGTTTGAACCCACCCGGCGATGTCGACGGCAACGGGACGTCCAACATTGTCGATGTGCAGTGTGTGATTTTGACTGTTCTCGCGGTGCTCGTCGGGACTCCGACGCCCCCGTGCGTCGCGGCGGGGTTGCCGATCACGGCTGTCGATGTCACGTGCGGCGATGGCGTCACCGTTGCGGATGTGCTGGTCGCGATCGAATACGCACTCGGTGCGGAGCTGAAGTCATCGATCGACGGCGACGGCGACGCCTGTCCGGATGCGTGCTTGCCGTCGGAATTGCCGCTGCCACGGGTTGTCACGACAGGAACATCCAGCAACACCCAATGGACCTTACGGCCGCGGGGCCCATCGGCGCCAACCGCCGGAACATCGGCCAATTCCAAGGTCACTTTGAAAAATCAACACTGATCGACCAAGTCAACTTTTTGTAATCCAACGAAAAACGGAGAAGGTGCGATATGAATAAGAAGAGTTTTCTCATATGGGCGAACCTGTTTGGATTGGCCGCCTTCGGGTTCGGCGAACCGCCGGCCTGGGCCGTGCCCGGAAAAATGGTTTATCACGGAGAACTGACCGCACCCAACGGCGTCCCGTTCAACGGCACATTGGGATTCAGCGTCGGGCTGTACAGCACCGACGGTATTGCCGGCGGACCGGGCGTTGCCTATTGGACCGAGGACCTGGGCAATGTAGACGTCGTGGACGGACGGGTTGAATTGGTGCTGGGCGCCACCAACGCCCTCGGACTCCTGACCGTAATTGGAACATATGCCGACACAGGATTGTGGCTGGGGGTGACCGTTGATGGAGAGCCGCTATTGCCGCGCCAATTCATGGTCAGCGTGCCGTACGCCCTGGTCGCCGGGAACGCCCAGAAATTTGGCGGACTCGAACCCAAAGACTTCCTGAAGCAGGGGCAAGGCGGAAACGTTTCGTGGATCGATGGTCCCAACCAGGTCAAAACCGCTGTCGCTGTCGGTATTGGCCAGGACATCTCAGCACCCGAGGCGTCGCTACACATAAAAAACCCAGGAACGGCTTCAGACTATGAGCTGTTTGTCGAGGCGGACGAGACGGCCAATATCCGGTTTCAATCCAACGCTTCGGGGGCAAAACATTGGTCAATATTCACCGACGGCACAGGCTTGGGAATCCGGGACGTTACGGATGGGGTCAACAGGCTCGTCATCGATGCCAACGGCGTCAAGATGGCCGGCCGGGCGGAGGCGACGTATTTTGGCTCCGTGTTGTACACCACCGGCTATCAAAGTGGCTTCGACGGTGTTCACTCCGTGGAGCTGCCGATCTACGGGAACGGCTTTCTGACCCTGAAGATTACCACCGGGGGGGGAACGGGAAGTACCCAGATTTTGTATTTCCTGGCGCAAGATGCAGTTACCACCACCTTGACGCCGTTGACCCCACCGCCTCCGATTGGGAACATTCAGAAGGTGACGATACAGAATCAAGGGCAGATCAATGTCGCGAAGGTCCTCCTAGTCACTGTCGTCGGGGGATTCAACGGAGCCCTAACGGCTGTATTCGTTCCACTGCACTAAGCTCCTGCCCTACCCCCCAAACCGCAGACCCGGATACAACACGTCCAGCAGTGCGCTCAAGGTCGGTGCCGCCAACACGACCGGGCGCCCTTGTTGAAGTTGTTTCGCCGCCTGGCGCCGCAGGGTGTCGGACGACATTTCTCCGGTGTCGACCAATACCATCCCATCCCCGTCTTCAGCCTGCCGGGCGTCGGCGAGGGCCACCACGAACAACCTTGGGGGTAAACCACTGAGGGCTTGCTTTTTGAGGGCTACATCGTTGACTCCGATGATTTCTTCGCCGGTCGGGTCCACTTTTCCGGTTGCCGCCCAGGGGACCGTCGGACGAATTCCCGTAGCCGCCTCGATCAACAACAGGCACAACGGCAACTCATAACTGTCGCCGGAAAACCGTTCCCGGGGGTCCGACGTTGGAAACAGGAAGTCGACCATCACGTGTTTGCCCACAAACGGAAAAATCCCGGATCGCATGGGACCCAAGAGCGTACCTACCCGCACGACCAGCGACCGCACATGGAGATAGAACGCCGAGCCGGGGACGATTGTTTGGCTGTTGCATCGCACGACCAGGGCGAACTCACCTGGGGTTGCCGTATCGTCAACCGTGGCGCTTACTCGAATTTCTCCCACCGTCGCGGCCTGCGCCACGGCATCGGCCAACAACAACGGTGACGACCGTTCCACCCTTGGGGCTTCGCCTTGAATCGTTTCCAACTGTTGATGCGTTTCGACCAACCTCGCCTGTAGAATCGACAGTTCAACCTGAAGTTCCCCGGCCAATTGGTCCATGTCTTCGGGCGAGTCCAAAAAACTTTGTACAAGGGTGGTGCAGCCGCCAACGATTGTGGTTACAAATCGCCGGTGCGCGCCGAAACCCGTTGCCGGCTGATAGTGCAGCAGCAATTGGCGCACAATGGACCGGGCGATCTCGGCTTTCCGGCGCGGCAACACCGCTGCCCTGGGGCCATACAACCGGGCCAATGATTCGGCGATTTCCTGAATCCACCTGGGTCGCTCCTCGCCGAGGTTTACGGCTACGCACATTGCAAAATACGCGGGCAACAGGCTCACCAGCAGCCCCCAGGCCGATGCCGGTTTGTAAAACCCCAAAATATTGTTGCCGACATTGGGTACCTGGAGCCAATCCCCAACGGCGATACTCACCACGTTGATGATGACCCCCACAATCATTCCATAAACAAACAGTTGTTTGGCGCGATCGGCTGTGGGCGGCAGGCTGCCCGACAAATTTTGTTGTAAAAACCGCCATTCGGACGGCCACGTGGTGATCAAGAGCAGCCACAAAGCCGAGCAAAGATAGATATAATACCGAATCTTGAATTTACTGATGGCAATGTTCCATTCGCGGTATTTCACCGACGTCGCGTCATAGACGACAAACACCATGGCGATACAAAACACCAGAGCCGCCGCCACGACGATGGTTCGTTTTTTCGGCGAAAGAGTGGCGTACGAACGGCGCAGCACGTCGGCAAACAGTCCACAAAGCACGACCACGCCGGTCACCTGGAACACTTCGAAGGGGGCGTTTCCCACAAGCACGGTATCTTTTCCGCCGAAATCGGCGGGCCGCAGAGCAAAGATAAGACCCGCCGCCATTCCTCCCCACAAACAATGGATCACAATGGCCGCCCACCGCGGCAGCCCAAAAGCGCGAAACACCGGCCCGCCCGGTCGTAACCGAAAACCGGCGAACGCGATCAAAAATCCGACCAGGGCCAGCGCTCCAAATTGCCCCAAAGAACTCCACCGCACGTTTTGCCCACTGGGCTGGTAGAACTGAAATTGTAAGGCAGGCATCGCCATCCGCGCCGGCGACCCGGAATCACACCAAGTCACGATCGTATAGGTGCGATAAGGCGCCCCGCGCAGCGTACACCGTTTCCGGAAGTTTGCCGGCGGCCAATCCGGCGAAATCTCCTCGTCACAATCAAACCCCTCATAACGCCGAAGGTATTGGTTTTCGACGACCCGAGCGTGCCGGAAATCCACACCGGCGGCATCGAAAGCAAACGGGCCCAACAATTGGGTGTCCCCGTCCGTTTCAAACCTGATTTGTATTTCCCAATCCGCATCCCACCCGCCGGTGGGCTCACACCGATGTTGGACGAGGTCGGTGCGCGAAGCCATCCGCCGGCACTCGGCATCGAGCACCGACCACCGAACCGACGGGCAATTCGGTGGCCCCTCTATAGGGTCCACGATTTCCGGAACCGATGTGTGATGCGGAATGAACAGCAGCGCGGCAAACACGAGGGTCGCAAACAAAAGACTGTACCCAACCCCATGGGATGGTTTTGGGACAAGGTCCACGGATTGTTTCAATTTGCGTATCGCAGACATTCTTTTAGGCGTCAATAGGTCCTACACGTCGCGTTAGGATGGCGACGCAAAACAGACAACCAACGCCATTCCCATCCGGATTTTTCATAAGCTTAGAGCTACAAGCACCGATTTGCCAATATCTTCGGGTGCGCTTAACGGTTGCACACCCGATCCATTCAAACACCGGACTTTGTTTTGGCTGATGGCGGCTGCGTTATGAAAGACTCATTTTTTTATCGGAGTTATTTGGCTTGGTCGAAATGATTGTGATCGGTTCTTGGGGGGGTATTCCGAACAGTCTAAATGGTGTCGATCACCGTGATCGTCGGTGTTTGGAACGGACGAAATGGTTCCTTTCACTGTGAAAGGCGGTGTTCGGCACAGGCGAAATACTTCCCATTACTGTGATCTACGGTGTTTGGAACAGGCGAAATCCTCTCGTTTCACTTTGCAGAAATACAATTGACCAGGCAAAAGGTTTGCGATAATTTTTTTGGGCACGGATTGTGCCGGATTCATGACAACACGCGGCAGGGGATGCCGTTTTGGAGGATAGGTAGAATGCGCAAATATTTGTCCAGTGCAGGAACAGACACCCGCGTGGAATATGGGATTGATCTCGGGGAGGGGCTCCGGTCGTTTGAACAAACCGAAGACTTGGCCGCAGAGGTCGACACCAAAACCGACCTATTGGACGAAGCGGCGAATGAGAAACGGAAATTATCGAGTCCATTGGCCAAAGCCCGGGCAAAGGTACGTATAAACAGTTATCATGCCGATAATTTGATTCGGCAGGTGGGTGCCGACGCCGAACTCAAAGATGGTGGGCGGCGGGGATCGATTTTTGGTTATGTGTTTGAAAACGGCCTCACCGAAGCCACAGACCCTCATGGTGAACAACAACTTCCGGCTCTCAAAAAAGTCGCCGCCAAATTGGCTGCCAGCGACCGGGACGATATCAAACCTTTTGCCGCCGAATGGCTTCCGAAAATCGAAAAACGTGTTGCCTCTTTTTCAGCGGCCGTCGATGCTTTGGAAACCCTCCGCAAACAGTACAATCAGTTGTTTGAAATCGAAAAAGCACGGCGTAATGAACACGCTCTGATGGTCGACAAAATGGCCGGGGCTGTCCGTTCACGGTTTCCCAACGACCGTGCCCGCCAAAACGCCGTATTCCCCACACCGCCAACACCCAAAAAGAAAAAAAACCTTGAGTAACTTAATTTGGAGTTCCGGGCCGAATCATGGACAACACCCGGATAATGTTTTTGCCTAAAATCCGCTGAATCCGTTCTTGTCCCCACCCTTCATTGAGCATGTGTTGTACGAGCCGCGGATAAGCATCCGCGGTACGTAAATCGGCAGGTGGCGTGATGGCGCCGTCAAAATCACTGCCGACGGCGATGTACTCATCCCCCACCAACCGCAAAACATGCCGCATATGTTCGATGACGATTCGGCCATCCGGTGGACCATTTTTGTAATGGAGAAACTGATTGGCAAAAATAATGCCAACTACCCCGCCGGAGTCGGCAATCGCCCGGATCTGAGCATCGTCGAGATTTCGCCAATGGGGACATACACCCGAAACACCGGTGTGGGTAGCAACAATAGGCAACGACCGATCAGAAACCGCGACGGCATCCCAAAACCCTTTGGGATTGATATGTGCGAGGTCGACCAGTATCCGCTGGGTATTGAGCTGTTGGACAAACTCTTTGCCTTTTGTGGTGAGTCCGTTGTTGGCCTGACGTCCCGCCAAAGGACTGGAGGTCACACCAAAGACGGAATTGGTCAAATGGACAAGGGTGACCCTTACGATGGCCTGCCCGGGAATGGACGCCGGACCATCGGGGGCTGCCTCCAACGCATTTCCCCCCTGAATCGACAGAAAACACCCATGCGCACCGTCGCGGCGGGCTTCATGATACTGTGCCAGGTTGTTCACAATGCGGTATTTGCCTTGGGTAGACGCGATGACATCCTGAAACCGGGTCAGATTCTTCAAAAATACCCGCCACCTGGATGCAGCACTACGAAACGGGTTGGTGGTAATCGACCACAGTCCCCCGGTCAATCCTCCATCCAGTGCCCGTACAAAATCGGAATGACCAAAAAACCGGCCGGCAAATGGAAAACTACCGTGGCGAAATTGCAGGTCATACCCCCAAAGGCGAGGTGGGATAAAACTGTCTAAATGAAGATCGATAAAATCGGAACGCCGGGTTAAAGCGACGGCTTCCGTGGAGATTCCCAACCGTTTGGCAAACTCCTCATCGGATTCGGGGCGATACTGGGAAAGGTGGCGAGATGGGCCGGATGGATAGGTGGAAAGCCGAGTCATCATATGTCATCACCCGCAGCATCAATCGCCGGGAAATCAAAACATGCTGTACACCACATCGGCTCGCTGAACATACCAGCTTGGTCCTTCTTTACGAACCGATACCACGAACCGACGCCGGCTGCGTAATTCTTCGGCGTCGGGGTCGTTTTGGGCGCCGTCTCCAACCAATTCTACGCGGAATTTGGCGGTCGCGCGCCCGGATTCGGAGTCGATGTCTACTTCGATATTGCTCAACTGGACATCTAAGTTACCGATATCCGCGGCTTTATCCATGACCCGGTCGGTCACGGTTTCCCGGTCGTGACCAAACCGATCACCGTAATCAAGGGTCAGTCCCGACTCAAACATGTCGGCATTCCCCGTTTCGGCGGCGGATTCCAATTGCTGCAATAGTTGCAAAATCGCGTCTCGATCGGGGTTCGGTCGGTTTAGCATCCACCAGACAACGCCGGCCGTCACCACCAACATCCCGATCACCACTATCGTTCGACGATTTTTTTGCATATTTGCGGCTAAACCGCCACAGATCCAATTGAAAGGAGGTTTGAAGGCTTTCTATGCAGACTACAAAGTCTTCATAGACCAAGTCCTAAAAGGATATAGGCTCAACAACCCTGGCTGGCGGATTGGGAAGATTTCAACTCATTCCCCGTTGGCAACAACACAACGAAATCCTACGTCGGCAAACGCGGATTCCGGATCGGCAAACCCACGGGCGGCACTTCGAAGTTCGACTACGGCAGACAGAAAACTTCCCCCACGAATCCCTTTGGCTGTCCGCATTGGCGGCTTTCGGCCGGCGTTTTCCGCTTCATCGGCATAAGACATAAACGGATGCCAACCATCGACCCACTCGGCAACATTACCCGCCATGTGAAACGCCCCATAAAAACTTGCCGCTTTGACGCCGGATGCAGCGGGCTGAGGCACCCCGCCACAGTCGCCAAAATTGGCCATCAGACAAGTCGGCCACTCATCACCCCATGGATAAACGGCAGCGGCCGTACCGCGGGCTGCTTTTTCCCATTCCGTTTCGGTAGGAAGCCGTCCACCCACAAAGTTACAATAACTTTGGGCCTGCGCCCAGGTAACATAACTAACGGGAAGATCCATTTCATTGGGTTTTACAACGGGTCGTGCCGGAGCGGTGCATCGATTTGCATGTACGCAGGCATAATACGCTGCCCCCGATACCTCGGTCCGATCGATCGAAAACGACGGAACATACACATTGGCGCCTCCCATTTCATCGGGACGGCAGCGGGTGTCTGTTTCTGCGTAACATCCTCGATAAAATTCACCTTTTGGCACAGGCACACGACACGCGGGGTTGCTGTCATTATCCCATTCGTCGATCAATCCGTCCCCATCGTCGTCCACACCGTTACATTGTTCGGGTGATAACGAAGCTGCTCCATGATTGGCTGCCGGCGGAGAAGGTGTGGCCGGGGCAGCTCCGCGGATCAAATCCGATTCGGGCCGCGTGCCGACGCCGTCCGCAATGGTCACGTTGGCACTGCTAAATCGCGAACTTTGGTGTTTTGATTTGGCAATCAACTCGGCACATCGACCTGCAAAAGTCCCATCCGGCAACACACGACATCGGGATGAATGCGTGGCACAACCGGCGGTTAGCAGTAAAAAGGCTGAGAGGCTGTAAATTGCAAGCCATGGAGTTTTCGATTTCATTGGATCGGACCCTCGAATGCAAAACCCATACGGAATACAATCTTGCTCCACCAGGATTGGCGACACACAACACACGCCTTATCGGCACTTTACCAGTGGCAGGACCGTACAACCAGCCAAATTCGGACCCTCGTACTCCATAGCGCGGGCAGGGCTATGGTGGCTGGTAACTTTAGAACCATCTGAAGCTACATCGATCCGAGAGCAGACATAGCAAGTTTACGAAACGTGGTCTGCTCATTGGGCCGCCAAATATTTCCCACACCTTGCCTAGGGGCGGCATATTTTTTCGGTTGAAACCGGGCCTGTCGTCACATTTGCCGGAAACGGATCCATTTTGACGAACTCAAATTCGACACGCCGATTCGGACGCAGCGCGTCATCCAGTTCCTGTTTGCTCAGTTTCTTCGGTTTTTCGATCACCACCTTGGGTACCGTTTCGCCATATCCCATGGATTCAAGACGTGCGGCTTCCACACCAAGAGTCACAAGAGCATCCAGGACGGTTTTTGCACGTTCGGCAGACAACTTCATGTTGTATTTATCTGATCCGCGGAAGTCGGCGTGTCCCGCGACGCGAACGAGTTTCAGATTGGTGTATTTGATCAAAAAGCCTGCCATTTGACTGATGACTTCTTGTCCTTCGGGTTTCAACGTCGCTTTGTCGGTGTCAAACAAAACATCGGCCTGCATGATCGCTCGGTCTTCTTTCAGCTCAAACGCGACTGTATCCGGACACCCGTCGTCATCGCGGAATCCATTAAATACTTCAGGGTGGTCCGGGCATTTGTCTTCGGCATCGGGAATACCATCCCGATCATTGTCGGCATCCGGGCATCCATCTTCGTCGGAACATCCATCTTTGTCTTCCGGAACATTCGGGCACTTGTCAACCACATCCAAAATCCCGTCTTTGTCGTTGTCCGGATCCGGGCAACCATCAAGATCTTCGAACCCATCTTTATCTTCCGGATCGTTCGGACATTCGTCGTTAATATCCAGAATTCCATCTTGATCGTTGTCCGGATCCGGGCAGCAGTCATCGTCTTGAAAGCCGTCAAAATCTTCGGGTTCCAACGGACAGGGATCGACATCGTCATAACATCCATCCCCATCGGTATCCCGCACTTCAGGCGCCCAGTTCAATCCGCCAATAATATGAAAATCAGGAGACCCAACCCCTTCGGTAAGACCAACCCCAGCGGCCGCAAGAAGATGTAATCCGGAAACGGGTTGCCCATCGATTCCTAAAAACAATTCGGTTGGCCCTTCGGTTGGGTCACCAAACGGATCTTCGGCCAAAGTCGACCCCTTGACTTCCAACGTTGTGCCGAATTCTTCAACAAACCAGTACCCAAGACCGGCGGAAAACGTCATTTCATCGCCAACAGTTACATTGCGGACCGAATTGGCCGCTTTGATCGCGTATCCTAAGTTAATGGCGGCGACAACCCCTTCGATTCGGTAGTCGAGCGCAAGTCGCAAAATCGTTCCAAAGTCACCCGATCCGGTAAAATTGTCGGCATTGCCGGTTGGAAAGATAACGGTAGGGACCAAAGCGAGGCCAAATCCGTTGGTCCAATCCGGATGAACCAACGTGATTTTTGCGTGCAACAAGATGTCCCCCATGGTCAACTTCGACAAATCTTTGGCATCGAATTCCCCCCCTACATACAAATTTACCGGCACAGTTAAGGCAAACTGCATAAAATCCAATAACGACAACGACATACCCAGATAACCTGTCACCAGGTCTTTAAGGACCGGATCTTCATTGTCACCCAGTTTTAACACGAGGGGATTCCGTGCATACGCGACCTGAAAACCAATGGAGTAATCCAAATGATAACCGGGGTCGGCACCAAACGTAACAAGGAGGTTCCGGGTACCGGTGGCCGGGTTATAAAACTGTGCGTCAAACGTTTCTGCTTTGGCCGACGGCACGACCAACGCTGCGTTTAACAATAAAACCAGCAGGATCATTTTGATGCTTCGGCCTCTTCGCCAAGACCAAATGCCGCACGCGGAGGCCACGAGCAGTAACCAGAAGCCCACTGGTAATGAGCGGGTTGGACTTTCAGGTGGCGTCGTCACACAACCACCACCTCCGGCAAGTTGACCGGTGATATCGGCATCACAAGCATCGCCAATGCCGTCGTCATCGATGTCCAACTGGTCCGGATTGGCTACACAAAAACAATTGTCGTCTTCGTCCAGCAAGCCATCTTCGTCGGTATCTTGACCCGGCTCTTTACAGGTTTCGTCGCATGTTCCGTCCGGTAAGGGCAACGTACAATCACAGGCATCACCGATATCGTTGTCGTTGTCATCCAGTTGGTCGGGATTCGCCAATTCGGCGCAGTTGTCGCACACATCCCCCACGCCGTCGTCATCGCCATCGGCTTGATCGGCATTGGAAACACATTTGCAGTTGTCTTCGCCATTCGATAGGCCATCGCCGTCAAAATCCCCGTTGTCCGGCAAATCGAGTTCTTCACAGGGAACGTTCGGCGCATCACAGATATCGATGTAGTCCTGCGTGGGGTTGGATGCACAAGGACAGGTGTCCACTGCATTGGCGTAACCATCTCCGTCCCAGTCACCAGCCGCGGGTAAAGTTTTGATATCACATGGCTCACATGCGTCGCCGGCCCCTGAGCCACCCGAATTGGTTTGGTCGGTATTGGGGATACACGCGCAGTTGTCGTCTTGATTGAGAACTCCGTCACAGTCGGCGTCGCCAAATTTTGGTAAATTAGTAGGATCACATAACTCAAGCACCACCGGTACACATAGACAGGCACTGCCGTCATTGGCGACACAGGGACACAGGTCCCTTCCGTTGGGGATTCCGTCACAATCCGCGTCGCCGGTGAGCGGCAACTCCGTATCCAGACATTCATCCAGCGGCATCGGTTCACAGGATTCACAAACATCGCCGATCCCGTTCCCATTCTCGTCGGTTTGGTCCGGATTGGGTACACAACCACAGTTGTCCCGGCTGCTGGGAATTCCGTCGCAATCGGGGTCCCCGAGGGGGTCCGTTGAATCACATTCGTTCGGATCGACGGGAATACATTCACAACTATCGCCAATCCCATTGTTGTTGTCATCGGTCTGATTTTGGTTCGCGACACACTCGCAGTTGTCGATACGGTTTAATACCCCGTCACAGTCGGCATCCCCGTTGGGTGGCTGCGCGGACCCTTCGCAAACTGCCAAAGGCAACGGGCGACATGGGCACGCATCTCCCCACCCGTTGTTGTCTTCATCGGATTGATCGGGGTTCGACACGCATGGACAGTTGTCGTCTTCATTCAAAACCCCGTCACAATCCGCATCGCCACCCGGATCGAGCGTGAGAGGATCACACTGAGCGGCAGAAAGGGGGATACATTCACATTCATCGCCGATCCCATTTTCATTGAGATCCGTCTGTTCCGGATTGGCCACGCAGGCGCAGTTGTCCGTCATGTTCGGCTCTAAATCACAGTCGGCGTCTCCTCCGGGGGGAAGTTCGGCTTCGCTGCACTCTTCTATGGGTTCGGGAATACAGATTCCAATATCCGCGAGTGTCAACGGACTCCAACATTCACCCGGTGCCCTCACTCGGACCGCGACTTCTTGTCCGAGAACCAACGGAGCTGGAAGGGGACCTATTGCGAATGCCGCGCCGCCATTCGGAGCCGCAAACAACGTCGTGGTAAACGTTTGGGTTGGATCGTTGTCGATCCGAAGCCATATTTCGGACCCAACCGGTTCAGAGCTGGTCCCCGTGATGATGATGACGCCTTGGTACAGCGGATCAAAGATAACCGCATCGGATTTACACTTAACGGTTTTGTGAGCGGATTCGGCACTCATATCTTTGCCGTTTGCTTGAGCGGTAACCCACACGTCATCAGGCGGAAATCCTTCAGCAACACCACAACTTAAGGTCTTCCCTGCCGGAAGTCCGATGGTGTCGAGGCCGGAGTTTGGAACAAATTTGTCGATAACCGCCGACACACCGCTGTTGATGTAAACATACACCGTGGTGTTGTTTTCCGACGTATTCACACCAATCAATGTGTCGCCGTCACACATGTCTGGATAAGAAGGCGAAAAGGGATCTCCCAGGGCATCAGGGGTTTTGGACTTGGTTGTGGGCTGTACCAACGCACATGCCGGATCACTTTCGGTGAGTCCAGCACTCGTAGCGGTAGCACATACCTCATCACCCACACCCAGTACCGAGCCGGTAACGCTGCAAGAGCTACCACCAAGCACCGGAGCGGTCTTACATGTACCGTATGCTACTGCGACACCACCGCCGGCCTTTGCGAGGGTTACTTTGATGTCTGAATTGGATGAATTTTCTACAAAGAGATTTACTTTGACACTGTTGGATCCAGCAACAGGTGTGACGACAACCGGCTTCGCCGTTTTTTCCGAAGTAATCACATACTCGATATCAAATGGGCCCGCCCAGGGACTGTTGGCGTATCCTTGTTGGGCGTTTCGGGCAATGGCCCATACCACTGAGTTTGCGGGAGGGTTTGGTAACTTTGCAGTCCAAAGACCGCCGATGGCAGCCACCCATTTGTCATTGGTACATACCGCGGACGGGGGTCCAGCATTGACGAGATTGGTTCCGACACATACTTCCGTTCCGGCATCGATTTGCGAACCCGGTATAAAGCCGCCATCGACGGTAACGATTCCTGCGGTGCTGATTGCCGACGTCACGAGAGGTGTCGGCGCAACATCTTTAACCGGCACGATTCCGAGTTCACAATCGGGAGTCACCTGTCCCAACGGCTTTTTCTTATAGGTCGGATGGTATACATCCAGGCATAATGATTCGGTTTTCGCAAGCGGAGCGGGACCGGTCGAAACATCCCACCGGACTACGGTTGCCGGCATCACTTTCGGCGCCGGACAACCGTCTGTAGCCACCCCGAGAAACTTGACCAATTCGACAACCGGCAACTTTTGGGTGGTGTTTCCAACCTTAAAAACATTGAGTTCAACGGTACTCGTATAACAAGGGTTCGGACAAACTTTGATTGTGGATAAATCGCTGAGCGAAACCCGCACAAATGCGCCGGTGTTCATCCCATGGGCAATGGCAACACCGTTGGTCAGTTGAACTTTTAATGCGGGGTCCACATCAATCGAAACACATTCATCCATATCGTAAGGACCAAAAGCCATCGCCGCATACTTTGTCCACTTCATCGTGACAGCCGTTTGATTGGTCGTTACGGTCTGAGCGGGCTGTTGGGTAATCACGGTGGGGGCAATGGTCGGTTTGGTATCGGATTTGATGTTGAAAACCGTTTGTTTGTTTCCGGTTTTGGTACTGGTCGGTGACGACAATGCAACCATTAACGACCATGTACCCGCCTCCCCGTTCCGGTGTACAGCAATGGTGGCTTGTTCGTTGTCCCAAAACTTGGATCCACTTTGACCGACCAGTTCGGTCACCTGATCGGCCACTTTTCCCGAGCCTTCCGGTGGATAAGCAAAAACCTTGTCAAGCCCCTGGCTGAAGTTAAACCACGAATGATTACAATAAAAACATCCACCTACGTTGGTAGCCCCCACCACGATTGGGTCATCCAGGGTCAGTACGGATTGCCCAGGACTCGCAAGTGGTTTGGGAACGGTGTGGATCAAGGACCGCTCTCCATTGGAAACCGCCCAAAATATGTCACCACCTGCCACCGGTGCGGCAGTCGAAATTTCAAACTTCCCGGGTGTGACCTCCAGTGCAGTCACGCCGGTTCCGTTCACGAATACCGTCACGATCGACCCAATCGCCCCCAGCAACGACACTTTGGTGTCCCCGACTTCAGGCGGCAGCACAAACTCGGGTGGTTTGGCAAACGCACCAACCGCACCAAACAATGTGGCGACCAGCAAGAACACCACAAACGAAACCCCGTTTGCCCGTCGACGAAGTGGAAGCGACCGTGTACACCCAACCGGTATTTCTTTGTTTTGCGGTGTGTGACCGAACGTCTGACAAACGGCGATACGTTCCAGATCGGCGGAAAATGTTTCGTTGTGATTTGTTGTTTCCATTCTATCTCTCCTGCCGGGCAACCCTCGTTCGCCCAAACCCAGCGTTGACGTAGAAAAATATTTCGTCTGCCACAACTGCACGGCCCTGTACCCGGTATTTTCGTTGCCCAGGCCTACTCGATAGACCACCCGACAACCTACGTCCAGAATACCGAAATGCCGCGGTTCATTTCATGTTCAGAACGACAACATTTATTTCGAGCCTCAACGTTTGTAACCGATATCGCAACCGCTATGGGATTGCCGCCGTTTCAAAAACAAAGTACCAACGCCGATCCAACGCCCCGTTACACTTCGATTCAATTCGGCGCACACGTGGATTCGACTTTCACTTTATAGCCACAAACCATGTCGTTTGCCCTATGGCAAAATGTACAAAAAAGAGGACAAAACCTAATCATCGGCACTGGCATCGATTTCACACCCATGTGCCAAGACTTCACCAACTTCTTCAAAAGTCTCACGAACCCCGTCTGATCGCAAATTTTTGTTCGAAATCGACAGGATGTTTCGCATGGGTCGGTTTGTATTTTTTTCCGATGTGCGGCTGCAGCTCGATAGTTTGTAATATTTTCATCGTTCAGATGTGCTACACATCGAACATCAGTGCGATAGTCTCGCTGGAACGTACCAGAATAAAAACAGCATAACAAGTCCAATTCATAAAATTGGCCGAATATAACAAACGAGAATAGCGATTGCAACTGAAATGTCGCACTTTCTTGACTTTTTTTAAAATATAGCTAACGCTCACCCATTTCAACCCCACATGACGTCAAACCTACTCCACTGATGCTCGGTATTCTGCAACGGCAGTTCTTTGGTTCGAGGTTTGTGCTTTTGACGAATGATGAAGGCCACAATAGAAGAGATTATCCCGTGCGTGAGGCGTTCAGGGAGACCGTCAGCATGATCGTTTTGTGAACGCATGTCGCAGACTTCGTTTACATAATCAACCACGACGAACCGGCCGTCCGGCGTCAACGCGATTTCAGCCGAAAAGAAGTCCAGCCCGGAGATTTTGGCGATTTTTGTGATTATGTCCCGCATTGGAGAAAGGTAGAATTCACGCTCTTCGGATGGTTTAAGGTTCTGGTATATGTGCGTAAGATCATCCCACCAGACGAGGTAAGTATCACCCAGTACAAAATAAGCGCGAAACCAGGCGCGCTTGCGACCCAGTAACACCGGCTCGACTTTCTTTTGCAGAAGATATTTTTGGCGATTCTGGCTCATCCGTGCCTGTACGACATCCGAAGCCGTTTCTGCACCAGTTACGACGCCCACGCCACCGCCGCCAATTGCTGGCTTGATAATAAATGGCCGGCCAAGCTTGTCGAGTGCGGCAATTTCTACTTTCGGCTGCTTATTATAAGATGAAAGAATGATTGTATAGGGCACATCCAAGCCCGCCGCCAGAAACTCCAAATGCATCGTGGCTTTGTCCATGGCCCATTGCATGGCGGCATAGCTATTAATGATACGGCTTCCGCTTTTTTCAACCAGTTGTGCCAGCGGTAAAAACTCCTTCACCGCGTCCGAGCCACGATCGAGATAGGTCTCGAATGCAAGCTCATCGGCACTACAGCGAGCCGTAATGCTTTCGACGTTCGAAGGCTCGACAATGCAGGTGGAAATCCGTTCGTGGCGGCAGGCTTTTTCCAATTGCGCCACAAAAGCCTGATCGTACTCCCATTCCCATGCAATTGCCAAATCAATTCGCTGAGTTTGTGCTGTAATTGGCTTCTCACGCGTAAGGAGCGGCACTGTCGAAAAATCTCTTGGCATTGTTTCCTGGCTGCAGTATTATTGAAACGCTTGAACATTAGCTCAGATGCAATGTTCCGGTAGCCAATATAAGGGAAAAAGTCACGCCTCACAACCTTTGTTTCTATGAAAGCCTCTTCGTACAAACAAAAAACCCCGAAGGACTCGGGGTTTTACGTTCACTCAGAAGAATGAAGACTGCCGCAGCTTTGCATGCTTCATTTCATCAACACGAGCTTCCGGGCTTGTGCTTGTCCCTTACTTTCCAACCGGTACGTATACGTTCCGCTCGGCAGCATCTGGCCGAGCTCATTGCGACCATCCCATTTCACGGTGTTTGCGCCCGCAGAAACCACTCCCGCAATGAGTGTGCGTACACGGCTGCCAAGCAAATCGAGAATGGCCAACTCCGCATAGCCTGTTTCCTGCATATGAAAGCGAATTGTCGTCTCCGGGTTGAAAGGATTTGGATAATTTTGCTCCAATTCAAAAGCGAGTGGCACTGCGATTTGATTATATGTTACTGCGGTTTGCGGCGGTCCGCCGGCAGTGCAAGTGGTCAGGTAATCTTTCGCGATCTCCTCCCACGCATATAATTTGAATTGTTTTCCCGGCGAATTGTGCGTGATCAAAAAGCCTTTGGGAAATTGCGCCGAAGTCGGACGATTGGTGACATCCAAGCCGTCGGTTTCGCTGGAGCCGTTGGTTTTGATTGTCGTCAGCAATGAATGTTTGTGCGGGTTGCCGTCGTCTCCTTCGCGGCGATAGACTTTCACCGTGGTGTTGCCCTGGCTCGAAACCAAAATATAGCCGGTGCCGTCGACGCAGCCGTAAACCGCCACGCCCTCGCGGTCGCCGGAGATGCCGTCACCGGTCGCGAACGCGACGATTTGCTCATCTTGCTCTTGGCTGGGATCAGCATAAAACTTGCGCACTGCCGCGCCCTCTTCACAGGCATAAATATATCCCAACTGATCATCCGCGGTCATGCCTTCCACCACGCCGCCGATAATT
>JABWCM010000048.1 GCA_013360285.1 Myxococcales bacterium | reverse complement strand
TTTGTCAGTGTCGTGTTCGTCGCCACAAATCGACCTGTTCTATGTGCTATCGGTAGTCGATAAACATCTCCATCGGTATTGCGAACCCACACGGTTTTGTTCACAAATGTTTCACTTTGGTTGGTGGACAACGCGCCGCAAAGTAGACCCGCTTCGGTCAACATTTGAAATCCATTACAAATACCCAGTACTTTTCCCCCGCGTTCGGCGTGATTTTTTACTTCCCCGATGAGTGCCGAACGCGCTGCAATCGCTCCGGGCCGTAAATAATCCCCATAGCTGAATCCCCCCGGCAGAATAATGAGGTCGAGGTCCGGCAATTTGTCCACATGTTCGTTCAGTATTATTGTGGGCCACTTGAACACGTCGCGAAAGGTTTCGACACAGTCGCGGTCTCCGTGAGTACCTGGAAACGTGATCACACCGACCCGCATCGTTATTCCATCCATTCGATGACGGCGTCTTCCATCACAGGATTGACGAGTAGTTGTGAGCACATTTGCTGAACCAGCGTACACACTGTGTCCTTGGGAAGGGCATCGTCAAAGGACAGCTCGATCAGACGCCCGACCGTCGCGCCGGTCAAAGCGCCAAAGCCCATCTGGTGCACCAATGTGCGGTAAACGATGTTGCTTTGTGGATCAGACAGATCCTGTCTCGGCGTGATACAAACGCGTAGTTTCATGGTTATTTAAGCGGTAAGGTTATTGGTCGAGCAACGGCGAATCGGAGCGAACCCAACAAACATAACGAAATCCGTCTGTTCGGGCTTCGGCAGCGTTTCCCATCGTGGAAAATGCGAGTTCCGTGCTCCGTAACTGAAACAATCGGCAAAGTTCCGTAAACAATGGTTCTCCGCCTGAATTTAAGACTTTTGCCATGGATTCCGATAACTTGGAACCGGATTTGATCCGCCCGCCGGATATCAGCTCCATCGCCCGGTCCAACTCTCGACTTGTTGCGGGAGAGACAGGGTAAAACAGCTCATGGTCCGGGTCTTCTCCCACTTTGAACACCGGCGTTTTCCCCTGATACAGCTTGGCTCGGTATGGAGTCCCCCGCAACAAGGACAAACCCAACACCGGCAGGGTAGGGTCAGTAGTCGACAGCGCAAGACACCAGAAAAACACTTGGTCGATGTCTTCAATCACCATATGGACCGGCCCCCCATTTTCGCTATCTCTGACAAAAAACTCTTTCACCTCAAGCGTTTGTCGCGGATAGTCTGCACGCGGTGTATGTCCCAGTCGTTGGTATCCACCTGACTTCAAGGTGCGCCGGATGATTTCCGTCGCTGAGCCGAAGTCGGTTGTGTATAAAAAAATGTGGGCGCGGCTGCGTTCCGTGGTCATTGATTTGTCAACCATTCGTCCGTTATTCCGGAGCCGCTACATCCACACACTCTGCGTTGAGCAGCCGTTGGATTACGTCGGTAGGCAGCCGGATCAAAAACCCCCGTTTGCCGCCATTTATATAAGCTTTGTCCAGCAACAACAGGGTTTCCTGCATATACACCTTCATTTTGGTTTTTGTGCCAAATGGGCTGATGCCACCCACCTGATAACCAGTCAACGTTTCCGCCCTCTTTGGAGTACAGGGAGCAACCGATTTTACACCCAAGTGGCGCGCCAAGGTTTTGGCGCTGACTTCGTGTGTGCCGTCCATCAGCACCATCAGCGGCATCGTGGTGTCGGTTTCGAATATCAATGTTTTGATCACCTCCGCCACATCGACGCCCAGCGCTTCTGCGGATGCGTTGGCGCCTTTTTTTTCCCAACGATACAGATGAGGTTCCGGTTCCACGTTGTGTTGCCGCAAAAAACGAATCGCCATCGTAACCGGGATATCGCTCATGTCGCCTCCACTACTCCGGATCGGCGCAACACCGGAATCCTACCGAACCGCTTGACGAGGACTCCATTCGGGTCGGTGAACGTGAGCATGTGGCACTGTCTCCATCCTGAGTGGAATTCCCCCCGTTTACGGTTTTGTCAGCAGTCCACTCACTTACGTTTCCACTCATGTCATATAAGCCATACGGACTTTTGCATTTGGCAAAACTTCCTGCGGCCACAACAGGTCTTTCTTCACCGTTTTCGCCCATTGTGTTGCAGAACGAAGGTTCGTAAATACCTCCATATGGATACTTGCCACCACACGCTCCTTTCCACTCACCGCTCGTACACAGCCGTTTGCCCTTTGCCTGACATGCACTCGCCGCGCCGTGCCATGAAATGCCGGTTTTGGGTATCGAACCTTTACCGGGGTATTCGTATGCGTCAATGCAGTAGATCGTACGTTCGATCACATTTTGGCCGGCAACGGTTCGGGTGACATTTCGTTCGATCTTACGCATGCCGCCAGGGCATCCTGCCACCGGCGGACCTTCTTCGGCAGCGGTTTTGGCAGCCAGGCGAGCTGCTTTTTTCGCCTCTGCTTCGGCCTTTTTCTTGGCCAGTGCCTCTGCTTTTTTTGCTTCCGCCTCCGCTTTTTTTGCCTCCGCGATCGCTTTTTTTTCGGCCAACGCCAACTTTTTGGCCTCAGCTTCTGCTGCTTTCTTTTCGGCCAACGCTGTTTTTTGGGCAGCGGCATCTTTTGTTGCCGCCATGGCCAACTCGTTCTTTTTTGCCTCTTCCGCTGCCTTTTTCTCGGCCAATTCCGCTTTCTTAGCTAGTGCAAGCGCTTTTTTTGCTTCTTCCTCTGCTCTTTTGGCCTCGTCCTTTTTAGCCTGTTGTTCCGCAGCTTTTTGGGCGTCTGCCGCTTTCTTTGCTTCGTCCAGCGCGGCTTTTTTTGCCTGTTCTTCGGCCGATTTCTTGGCATCCTCCGGCGTGGGCTGTTGCGGGTCCATCGGATTCCTGTTTTCGATCGGTGTTGGTTCCATTGCCCAGCGATGTCGCCTCGGGCCCGATAACGGGACGACTGCCGCCAGCGTATTGTCTTCGACTACCTTTTCTTGGGGGTCGGTTCCTGTTTCCGGTTCGTCGTTTGTCTCGTCCAACGTTCGCCGACTGTTTGCAAACCGGAGTTTGGTGTCGTCGACCGTCACGTCATTTGGCAAAACTGGAGCGGTATCTGCTGGAGGCGTCGCTGTGTCCTCCACCGCCGGTTGTTGTAATTGTGGCAACGTCACGTCGGGTTCTTCGGCCGGGGGGACGGCAACTGGCTGAGTTACCGGTGTTGCTGTAGGAGTAGCCGGCGTCCCTATACCGGCAGCGTGCTGTGCAGTATCCGAATCACTTTGTTTTGAAACCACAATCCACACAATTGCGGCGATCCCTACAATCAACAACGCCGCGATGGTCCATGCCACACCCGACGATTTTTCGTGCTTTTTGGCGGCAGCAACCGGTTGGCGTGTCGGCGCAGCGGTCACTTTGGGTGTCGGTGGTGTTGCTTTGGGGTGATTTTTGGGGACCGCTGGTGCCAAAGGTGCCACCGTTTGGCTTTCTGGCCGCGGTTTGGGTGTGTCGGGCACGACCGGTACCATCGCAGTTGCCCGGTTGGATGACTCCTCCACGGGCACAGCAACACGTACGTTAACTGGTTTGGAGTTGGCAGCTTGTAATGGAGGGGGGACGACGATGGTAGTATTACCCGAAGTTTTTTTCTTTTTGTTTTTTTTCTTTTTGGGATGCGGTCGAAGTTCGACCTCGCCGATTTCGCCCAGCGTTGTCATCAACGTTGGTTCTTCAAGGTCCTGCGCTGCGGCGAAGGAACGAAGCCGGGGATCAATAGGATTTTTCCCTTTGGGCGTTTCCCCCGGGGGAGCAGGTGGCGGCGTCGTTGATTGAACCGGAATGATGCCATGGTCGGAGTCGTTTTCCTCCTCGTCTCCAATCAGCGTCAACCCTTCATCGTCGTCGGTTCCCGATGCCACCACAACGGTTGGAGCTGGTGTTAAGTTACCAGCGGTCCCCGATACCAACACGGTTTTGTGTCGATTGTTGCGATTGATTACTTGTGTTTCTGCAAGGCTGTTGTCGGCAGTCGCTGTACTATTGAGCGTGTTGCTCAAAGAAAATCCGCCGGATAATCCTGCCAATGTGGGTGTGGGTGTTTCCGCATCCCTTGGTTGTTGTGGTCCCCAGCCCCGATGCTCGCGAGCGACGTCCAACGCCAAATCGGATTCGCTGTTTGGCGACAGATCATCGGAGTCCAGTTCGATCACGGCGTCGTCGCCGGTTCCTGCCACGTTTTCATCCGGCAGTGGTGTTTCGCTCAGGTCGGTAGCCTGCTGTGGCCTTTGTGATTCTCGGTCCGACACCGCCTGTTGCAACCGTTGCTCGAGGCGCTCAGGGGTGTCGATCATTGTCCTGTCCAATACGTCTTCGTCCGCCACCAAACTGGCAGTCGGCTTCGGAGCTATCTCAACAGGGGTTACAAAAGCCAGCTCTTCTACTTCCTCTAAGTCAAATACATCGTGTACGGTTTCTGCCTCCGGTGCTTCGACAACATACGCCTCTGAAATCGTATCTCCCTGCCTGTTCTGCGCCCGTTCTGCTTGCCTAGCACGGTTGATTGCAGCGATCCTGGCTATCTCATCGGACGTCAAAACATCGGTTAACTGGACGATTTGTGTATCCGGGTCCTCAACGTCAACACGCGACGCTTCATCCGGCAATACCCGTCTCAGTTCGGCTAAAAAACTATCAATGGTTGCGTAGCGGTTTAACGATTCGTTGGCAGTTGCTTTCAGAAACAGCCGGTCAGCGCCTGCTGGAACCTCGGGGCCCTGATCGGATAACGGCACTCCAAAACGAACCGCTTCGCCGACTATCATTTCCCCGAAAATCATCCCCAATGCGAAAATATCGCTTTGAATGCTCTCTTCCTGGCCGCGCATCAATTGTTCAGATGCCAGATAGTGGTCACGTAACGGAAACTCACCTGGAAACCAGTTAAGACGTGTGCGACCGATCAGATAGTATGGATCGGTTACACGAATTGCCGAGCCGAGTAAGAAAACGTTCTCCGGTTTTAAGTTACCGTGGATCGACAATCGGTGAATGGCGCGCAGCGCTTTGCACAATCCCTCCATCACGAGCCGAATCTCCGAGAACGTCAGGATTCCACCACTGTCTGCGCGGCGCTGCATCAATTGGCGTAGATTTGGACCGGAAATCAATTCTTCTACTAAGAACGGTGCTCCTAGGTCCTTTCCGTCAAGATATACTTCGTGAATTGACGCAACATGCTCGCTTAGATGTGCTCGCGCACGCATAACCCGAAATGAATTCGTATCTTTATTACGAATGTCGAACAGGTCGGGATGCAGCACTTTGATTGCCAACTGTCGGTCCAAGGCACGATCGACGACTCGATAAACGGCGCCGATAGGACCTTTTCCGACAAGTTCGATCACGTAATAACGGCCCAATAGTACTTCGCCGATTGGCGGGAGCCAGGATGTAGACAACGACATGACGTTACCCTGTTGTTTCCACCATATTCGATGGAAATGAATACGAATCGAGAGCATCAATGTGCGCGCCGGGGGCACACCGGGGCGCGCATAGGGTAGGTGGGCGACCCCGACGACCTCCCATTGTGGGGAGGGATGCTACATACAAATCATTGAAACGACAACAATTTACGTTCGACAGTCGGGCAGCTCTTGCGAAAGGTGTTTCTTCGCGGCACAACAATTGTTTTTATTGGGGGCAGAAACTCGACTTCCAAGGAAAAAGTATGGATCGACAGGCGGCTTTGGAACGAATCAGAATGTTGTCCGACGAACTTCGCGAACACAATCGACAGTATTATCAGATGGAGCGGCCAATCGTTAGCGATGCGGAATATGATCGGCTTTTGCGGGAGCTTCAGGAGTTGGAAGCCGCGTATCCAGAATATGTCATGCCGGATTCGCCAAGCCAACGAGTGGGTTCCAAACCAGCCGAGCAATTTGCAAAGGTAACTCACTTAACGCCGATGTTAAGTTTACAGAACGCAATGGATGAGGGTGAAATTCGCGAGTTTGAAAACAAGGTACGGAGGATGCTTGGTGACGTGGCGGGAGCCATTAATTATACATGTGAACCCAAATTTGATGGGTTGGCTGTCAGCTTAACTTATCGAGATGGCGTGTTGGAGCAGGGTGCGACACGAGGTGATGGAAGCACGGGGGAAGAAATTACCGCAAACTTGCGGACCATCCATGTTATCCCGCTCCGTCTTTTGGGCTCCAAGCCGCCTCAAATTGTCGAGATTCGCGGCGAAGTGTACTTGCCCATTGACGCTTTCCGGAAGATGAACGAAGAACGTGCAAACGAAGGCGAGCCGCTTTATGTCAATCCACGTAACGCGGCATCGGGGGCGCTACGCCAATTGGATCCCAGTATGACCGCCAGGCGCCCGTTGTCGTTTTTTGCATACGGGCTGGGACAAGTGACCGACCTGGATTTTGAAAGCCAGTTTCAAGCGCTGGATTGGATTCAGAGTTGTGGACTTCCAGTGACTCATTTAAGACGGAAGGTCACGGGAATTGAAGCAGTGGTTGACTATTGGCGTGAAATAGAGGGACAACGGGACCAATTGCCGTTTGAAGTCGACGGAGTTGTGGTCAAAGTCGATTCGTTCGACCTGCAACAACGTTTGGGTTTTGTTAGCCGCAGTCCTCGGTGGGCGGTGGCCTGTAAGTTTCCGCCGAGGCAGGAAGTGACACAACTGCTGGACATTTTTGTGAGTGTCGGTCGGACGGGAGCGTTGACTCCGACGGCTGCTTTGCAACCGGTTTTTGTCGGCGGCGTCACTGTAAGCCGAGCAACGCTACACAACATGGACGAGGTACGACGTAAGGATGTGCGAATTGGGGATTGGGTGGTGGTGCAACGTGCCGGCGACGTCATTCCGGAAGTGGTGGCGGCTTTGCCCGAGAGGCGACAGGGCACTGAGACCCTTTTTGAAATGCCACAGCAGTGTCCTGAATGTGGGTCCGATGTTGTGCGCGAACCCGAAGAGGTGGTGTATCGATGTCAGGGGGGGATGAAGTGTCCCGCGCAGGTCAAAGAAAGCCTTTTTCATTTCGGCAGCCGTCGAGCGATGGACATCGAAGGGCTCGGCAGCAAACTATGTGATCAGTTGGTGGATACGGGATTGGTCAAAGATCCCGCCGATCTCTACAGGCTCACGTTGCAACCATTGGTTGAGTTGGAACGGCTTGCGGAAAAAAGTGCCCAGAATCTTTTGGATGCAATCGAAGCCAGCCGTTACCGACCACTCGAACGTTGTATTTTTGCGCTTGGTATCCGCATGGTAGGTGAGCACGTGGCCAAGGTCCTGGCCACACGGTTCGGTACGATAGAAAAGTTGATGGAAGCCACATCAAAGGACTTGGAGTCTGTGTATGGCATCGGCCCCAACGTTGCAGCCAGCATCGTCTCGTTTTTTTCACAACAGACCAATCGGGATGTGATTCGTAGATTAAAAGAAGGCGGTGTTGTGTTTCCACCCGCGGTCGAATTGAGAAAGGACTCTGCCTCAGGTGCTTTGCCTTTGTCGGGGAAAAAGTTTGTATTCACTGGTTCTTTAGCCGGTTTTACACGCGAAGGGGCGAGCGACGCCATAAAAGCACTTGGCGCAGAAGTTGTGGGCAGTGTTTCCAAAAAAACCGACTACGTTGTCTGTGGTGACGACCCAGGCAGCAAACTCGAAAAGGCGAACCAACTTGGAGTCACCGTTTTGGATGAGGCTGCATTTTCGGCATTGTTAACACAGTACGCAGAGAGTTTGTGAAACAATAGCTGAGATGCTTTTGGCCCCACTGCCCAGAAAAAAACCTGCGCCATATTCCCGATATGACTCGGTTTTCTTCCGGGCATCGGGGCCAAAATCCTCGCGTCCAAGCCCGTCCCCATATTTTTTCACAAACTCAGAGATTCAGCGGACATAAGGAAGTGACCCTCTCAGAAACTCTGATCCGATATGAGCGAATGCTGTGAGGTTCGTTCGTGTTATTTAGCGGGCATTGACGTTGTGGGGAGTGGGCATGCGTCGGGGCACAGGTCGGCGTTGGTGTCAACTGCAGGTAGGTTCGGGTCGCACGCAACCGGGGCGCAAACGCAGCCATCCATACAGTTGTCGCCATTTTTGTCTATTGGAACCATGCCGACTTGACACAGGATTTCGATTGGGCACATCAGGCAGGTGTCCGGGCATTGGTCGTTGTTGGTATCCACCGGTGTCATTCCTTTCGGACACACAAATAATGGGCAACAGTCGCAAACTTCTTCGCAGCCGTCGTTATCTAAGTCTTTGGGTGTGGTCCCAAACGGGCAAAGGATACATACGTCGTAAATGCCGTCACAGTTGGCGTCACCGAAAATCGCGTCCGTTCCACAATCCGGTCCGGTAGGGTCGCATTGGTCGGTATAATCGAAGCCTTTGCATTGACCAAACACGGCTTTGTCACACGGAATGGGTTTGCAATAGTCGTCACAGCCGTCTCCGTCGGTGTCGATGGGTTGGGTGCCCCATGGGCATAGGAGGGTTTTGCAGCAGTCACATGCCTCTTCGCACCCATCGCCGTCATAATCAACAGCGTGTGTGCCTTGAGGGCACAACAGGCACACCTCGTACACCCCGTTGCAGTCGGTATCGGCGAAAATGGCATTGGGACCGCACTCATACCCAAAGGGATTACACTGGTCGGTATAGTCAAACCCGGGGCACTGCCCAAACTTGGCTTTGTCACAATAGAGGGGCACCGGTTTGCAGAAGTCGTGACACCCGTCCCCGTCGGTATCCACCGGTTTGGTTCCTTTGGGGCACAACAGCGCCGGACAACAGTCGCATGCCTCTTCGCACCCGTCGCCATCGTAGTCCACTGCATGGGTGCCTTCCGGGCAGATCAGACACACTTCGTACACCCCGTTGCAGTCCGGGTCGGCGAAGATGGCATTGGGACCACATTCGTATCCAAAGGGATTACACTGTTTGGTGTAATCAAACCCCGGGCACTGACCGAACTTCGCTTTGTCGCAATAGACCGTCTGGGGTTTGCAGGAGTCGTCACACCCATCTCCATTGGTATCTACCGGAATGGTTCCGACAGGGCATAAGATGGTCTTGCAGCAGTCACATGCCTCTTCGCACCCATCTCCATCGTAGTCGACTGCGTGGGTGCCTTCCGGGCAAATTAAACACACTTCGTAGAATCCGTCACAGTTCGGGTCTGCCAAGATACCTCCTGGGCCACAATCGTATCCTTTCGGATCACATTGGTCGGTATAGTCGAAGCCTTTGCATTGCCCGAACTTGGCATCTTCACAGTATAACGGACCGGGAATGCACGTATCCAAACACCCATCCCCGTCTGTGTCAATGGCGATCTGGCCCACCATACACACGATGTCGCAGGAAATACAAGGCTCATAAGCTTTAAGACATTCGGCGACGGTCTCAAATCCATTGTTACAATCGTTTCCTACACACAAACAGCCGCTTACGTTGACACAGGTTGTGCCATTCCAGAATGCGCCAAGATGAAGGTCACAGACACCAATCCCAATGGCATCCTGGGCTGCGCAAGGGTCAACTATCTCGCATGCTCCATCATGAAGGATGTTTTGACCATTTGCGTGTGCGTCACAAATATTGGCATAGGTTACGTTGTTGCATCCGCATACCGGCGCCCACACGTCCGGGCAGACCAATGGTTTGGGGAGGCATTCCCCGTAGGGTTGGTCACACCCGTCTTTGGCACAGTAGTCTGTTTTCGTGCAGTCGATGTTTGTTTTACATGGTTTTGGCAGGCATTGGCTGGCTTCTGGAGGTACGGGGCCGCAACCCTCCGCACAATACCCATCTTCGCATAACCAATAATTGTCACAGGTTGGACACAACATCGGACATGGTGTTGTGTAGGAGATGCCTGCATCGTAACAGTCGCAGGTTTCTACGCAAGGAAGGAGACAGGTGTCTAGACAACCGTCTCCGCCGGTGTCGATCAGGTCCATTCCGGCACTACACACTGGTGGCGTGGGACAACATGGGCCTTCATGGTCCATGGAAACGCCCGCCTGGTGCATATCACACGTGTTGGAATATGTTTTTCCATCACAACCGCATACAGGCTGCCACACGTCGGGACACGCCGTGGGGAATTTTGTGCACATGCCGGAGACTGCCATATCGCAGGTTCCGGGTGGATAAAGGCAAAACTGAGATTTGGGGCACATGGTTGTGCCCGTGGGTCCACATACGATGGGACAAACCCCATCATGAGCTTTGCCTTGTCCGGCTTTGATTCGCTGACAATCATTGGGGTAGGTTTTCCCGTCACAACCACATACCGGTTTCCAGATCCTCGGACAGGGAGTCACGGGGTATGGAACACAGTGCCCAAACGCACCTTCGCAACTCATTGGGTCACAAAACTCGCTTTTGGTACAATCGCCTGCAACGCCGATTTTGCAAATATCCAGGCATTCACCTTTGTGTTGGATTGTCACCCCTTCAACCAACGCAACACAGTCATTTGCATACGTCTTGCCGTCGCAGCCACACACTGGTGCGTACAATGTTGGGCAAACGTCCGGGAGTGACACACACAACCCATAGGTTGCGGTCGAATCACATTGTCCGTCGCGATGTCGGCAGGTCATTCCGTTTGGGCAGACAAGCCCTTTAGGACCGTCGCACAGTGCAGTGACCGGGGCACTGGCCGCTGTAGCATTGCCCTCGAGCGTTCCGACAGACTCATTAAGCCCTGGCGAGTCGGCGCCGCCCTGGCATGCACCGATAATGAAAATGCCGAACAGCAATGGTCCGGCCATCGTCGATATTAATAAACTTAGCGACTTAAATTTGTATGTTAGCATAACCCACCTCGTTGAGTTTGGGAAAACATTCAAACGTGAAATGGGAGCAATAACTTGAAGGCGATCGGCGAGAAACATGAGAAACATCAAGCATACTCCGCGAGTCTTTTGCCGGCCGCAGCACGCCACGACCAAAGTCCAAGGACTGTTCTAATTTTTTCACAAACTCTCAGAGGGTGTTCTATAAATGGGAAATCATCCCCAAAACGGCGATTTTTAGCTGCATTGGCAGCGTCACTCCTCGTGGAATATCGGGAATATTCCGCAAGGAGTGACGTTGCCAAGGCGGCAAAAAGCGCCCTTTTGGGGACATTTCAGCTTTATGGAACACCCGTTCATCATGTTGTTTCCGGGACGTCCGGCCTATAGGCCTTCCCTATGCGGCATAATCCGGTCGCTTGTTCTGGCCAGATACCAATCCCGTAACTTCACGGTAAGGCTGTATCAAATGATGGCAAGACAACGTTGCACCACAACACGGGGGGCCTTGACCTGGATCATGTCTGCTGTGACGAGAATGTACGATGCAGGGGTCTTGACACCTGCGGCATCCGGCATGACACTACTGGCAGAGAGTTTGTGAAAACATAGCTGAACGGACTTGGACGGATGCTTTTGTCCCCGCTGCCCCGAAAAAAACCTGCGCCATATTCCCGATATGACTCGGTTTTTTTCCGGGCATCGGGACCAAAATCCTCGCGTCCAAATCCGTTCCCACATTTTTTCACAAACTCAGAGAATCAACTGAGCGGAGTGTGTGATGTTCATCCCCGATTCAGCGCGTGTACTTCAAAAAAAACAAAAGCAACAACATGACGATGATTCTACTTCGTCACCGACTGCTCAGGCCATTTTGCAGCGAGCCGGAGGCAATGCCGCGACATCGTCGGCAACAGCACCTGGAGATAAGCGGTCGAGCAGTGGAAGCCGGCAACAAGCCTCCAATGCGTTGCCGCCGGCGCTTCGTGCGCAGATGGAGGGGGCGTTGGGGCATAACTTTGCGGCGGTTCGGATTCACACCAGCGCCAAGCCCGAAAACGTAGGGGCAGTCGCTTACACCCAGGGCACGGACATTCATTTTGCACCGGGAGCATATAATCCGGAATCTCCGGCTGGTCGGCGGTTGTTGGGGCACGAGTTGACCCACGTAGTTCAGCAGGCGCAGGGTAGGGTAAAATCCACCACGCAGACCAACGGAGTCCCGATCAACGACGATGTTGCGCTTGAGCGGGAAGCGGATTTGTTGGGAGCGAGAGCTGCGCAGGAAGTGCCTGGAAATACGACAGCTCACACCGTGGCGCCTGTTGTAACCACCGCTGGAGCTACTGTACAGCGTTACGGGGGCAATACACCTGCTGCTGGGGTTACGCCAACGCCTATTGGGTCCATTGATGATTTCATTCGTATCGTGGAACGAGTGGAGGCGGCTTATCCTGGTGAGGATTGGCGTCAGATCACCACCCGCATTCGTAAATCCTATTATGACGGTGGAAACTGGAACGAAATGATCGCAGATCGTCAGTCCATCGACCGGATCTCACCTCGGGGACCGCTGACCGCGGAGGACGTGGCCGCGTTGACACGGTCCTATGCAGTGGTCCCTGTCAACGGCCAGTCGTTGGATGTCGGTCACCTTCTGACTGGCCTGGATGCACAGAACTATCCACGAACGGGAGGTTTGATTGGGTTAAGTGGTATCCATGGACCATCAGGTGCCACTTGGGCGGGGGATGTTGGCAGTGCGTTGGCGGAGTTTGGTTTTGAAACCCAAAGCAGGCTCACTACGAGGCAGGACTACTATGACAACTTTGCGTCTGAAGCCGATATGCTTGGAGACATTGATGGAATCGCGATCAGCGGTGTGACCCTTCCTCCCGGTACCGCCGATACGTTATCGGCACGGCTGCGCGCTTATTACGGCGCCGCAGGATCTACCGGTTCAAGGCCCGCCGACACACGGTTTACTGCGTTTTGCAGCGCTGCCGGATTTGGTTTCACCGGAAGAGGCTCCGCGGCCCGCTTGGATGCCGGCGCGCGTGCAACCATTCGAACCCGCATCAATGATTTTGCTGCGATGTGGGCTCTTAAGTTACGAAGAGAGCATACTATCGTATTAGATGCCGCCTATACTGACGCGGATTTGACCTGGTTTACCGACCACTTCATCTCCTGGGTTGAGTCGGGTCTGGCGCGGGAAAATCCCTAGTCATTTTACCGGAAACAGACCATGGTGGTATTCCGAGTCGCTGCTTGTTCGTTGGCTTTACTGTTTGTTCTGTCGCCTGTTGCGTGTTCCCAAAAACCACTGCACCCACCAACACCACTCCCCGCGTATTTTGTTGCCTGGCCTCGATTGACTGAGGCCGCCGTATTCAAAGGCGGTCAACCGATGGGTGTGTTGTCTGGTCCATGGTTGTTTCGATCACAGGATGTGTTATCCGAGTGGCTGTCCCTCGATTTGATCGTGCGCAATAATCCATTTGGATTGGGAGCGTTTGTTAAAGTGGACGAAGTCACCCTTTGGCCACCGGATCCCGAGCAACTTTTTGACGGTCGGGTGCGGCTTGACAGGCTGCAGGTGTTGCTCAAAGACCACGGATATCTTGAAGGGGTCGAGCTGAGAGTCGTGAAACCACGTACGTTGGAGTTGCGGGTTACGGAAGATTTGGACGGAACGAAGGTGGTCCGTTATGATGCATCAATTCTCAACCCATATTCGCGACAGCGGTGACTGAAGAAGGGAGGCCGTTAAACACCAGCCACCTAGGTGATTCCCCTAAAAAACACCAGTCACCTAGAACGAAAAATTGTTGGAAAGCTGGAGCGTCGCGTTTGCCGATACGCCAAGCGATGTAGCGCGGGTGGTGTTACCCGTAATCGCGGTATAGGCGGTGGACGTGTATTCTATCGCTTTGCCGCCTTTCAAAAAGTTGTTGTTGGCGATGAGCAACAGTTGCAGCTTCGATGTTCCAGTTGCGGTTCCCGTTACAAAAATCGACCGTGGGTCCCCTGTTTGAATCGTGAAATTGTTGCCGGTTACCTGGATCATCCTGAAGTTGGAGGTGTCCGCGTGTACGCGGAGGACTTCGGTTTGCCCTTCCAGCAAGCCATCGAAAATATTGCCGGATATCACCACTCCGCTGGACGTTTCCGGCGGAATCACGATCAGTGAATTGCCGCATTCGTTGCCCACAAATCGACTATCGCTGCGCAGATAAACCGTTGAGTCGGAAATCCGTGTGTTGGCGATGTAGTCGACCACTTCAAAATTCAGCGCGGTGCCCGCAATGGTGGAGTTGTTGATGTCACTGTCGGAGATCGACCGAACCCGTTTGATCGTGGAGTTGTCGATTTCGGTTGAATGAATCACGCCGATCGTAAACTGGGTACCCGACGTTGCCGCTGAAAACCGACTGCCGTAGACATGCGCGTCAAAAGGAAGGCGGATGTTGCCCTTAAAAATGCAATTGACAAACCGCACCGAGTTGCCGTCAAGCAGAATATTTTCGAACGTCGCGCCAAAAACCGTGACCTCATCGCCCAAATCGACCTCTTCTGTGCCGGCGGTCCCCAAAAATCCCCCACCCACAACGGTCAACCCTTCTGCGTTGCCCAACGCCTGGTAATCCTGGGTTACTGTGATGATTCCCTCTATTCGGACCATGTCGCCGTTTTGAAAGGTGGTTTGTTTATAGTTGGATGCGTTAATCACCTTCACTCCCCCGGTTCCACCGGCCGGCGCGGTCTGGTCACAAATGATTTGTGTTCCCGTTCCGACGCACCATTTTCCGGTCTGTGTAGAACCGATTTTTGGGTCGGTTTCGGTTTTGAGATATCCAGCAGTTGTATGGTTTCCCCACCCAAAGGCCGAATTCCATTGACCGATCTGCGCCGCAGTAATTCCGGCTGCCGCCGATGCCATAAAAGCCGGGTCTGTCTCCGGCAATTTTCCCCCTACCCAGCCACCCCCGGCATCCACCACCGGTTTGCCGTTGACCGTTAAACTCGAGACATCAGCGGCATCTCCATGTACCAGGTACTCGGCCGCGTCGATTCCACCCAATTGTTGGGCGTTTCCGGCTACCAGCGCATAAGGAACCGACCGCACCTGTTGTCGCGGGGACAGTGCCGTGATTTTGACGCCGTCGTCCAATACAAACTCGATCCACACTTCGTCGTTGTCGGCCAGAGTCAAGTCCAGATCGGGTGATGCCCCACCACCAAGAACAATGGCAAAAATGCCGTCGTTAACCGTGACCGGACCCAATTCATGAGGGCCCCACAGCGGTTGTCCCGACGACGCAGCGGGGTACAACGCGGCGGTAACCTCCAACGTGACCCCGTCATAGGGAATACCGTTTGCGTGGGTCAAATAGCCCACATAAGGGACCGCCTGGGGAACAGCTTGGGCGAAAGAGAGCGGCAGGCTGAAAAAAAACGCCGTTGTCAGAAACGCAACATTCCCGTTTTTCATGGTGAAATCCTTATTGAATGGGTTTACCCCAAAGACGGGGTGATAGTTGATAGTCGTTTCCCGATGAGGATTGCGCAGCAGGCGGCCCGGCGCCAAGTGGTCTCAGTACAAAATCACCGCCGGATGAGGTTCCTGTGAAAGAGGTTGGTAACCCGTCCAACACTGGTGCAAGCGCGGCCTCACAAATGTCTGCGCACCCATCTCCGTTGGCATCAATGGCCTTATCAAGGGGCATTCCCAACACCAGGGTGATAAGCAACACTACGTCGGTCACCGCAACGCTACCGTCACAGTTGATGTCCGCATAAATAACGTTGGCCGGAGTCAAACAAGGCGGCAGGATGCTGGAACCCGGCTCATTGAGGTCATATAAGACCACCAAAATATCACATTGGACATCCACCACGTTCAAGGTCCCGTCGTCGTTCAAATCACCGACAAGGGTTGGGCAGGATGCTTGTGCTGTAGGTCCGATTCCGGAAATCATGGCTCCAAGTAACCCTGTTGTCAGCAGTGTGAGACCTAACGTTGTTAACTTAGTACTTTTTCGGCCCATTCGGAGTCTCCTATATGGGTAACGGAGAAAACCGAGACTACCACGCGGCTCGGCGGAGTGGCAAGAAACGAGTTGGGTATTCAAGGTTGACAATTGGCGCAGACTTTGGCCGGAGTTTGTTTGTTTCGATTCCGCGTCCTGTTCTCGGGGGACAAATTGGATGGTTCTTTCTTGTAGTCGGCGTTTGTGTAATCCCTGCCTCGCGGTGATTCTGGGATACGTTTGGTAGATCTGCAGTTACTTTCCGTTGTCTTTCAACTGGGTTTCCACGCCAATAAACACCATCGATTCCACCTGGAATTCTGCACAAATCTCTCCATTTACAGGTTTGGCTTCCCGCGTCAGCCGCGTCATGTAAGCGTTTTCGACGTATGTTCCGATTCCGCTGTGGCCCGCGGCGATGAGCGCATCTACAAGCTCTGCGGAGATCGTGACTTCACCTGCAGAATCCGGCACGATGCATTCTACGTATGCCGCCTGGGCCGCATGGTGGTCGATATCCAGATGGATCATCATTTTCGCTGACGCGGGGCTGTTTTTTCCCGGCGTCCACTTCATGGTAAACGGCTGCCCCTGAGTCATCACAAACAGGTCCAACGGATTTTCCAGCGGCTCAATTCCCAATGCGGTCATCGTAAATTCACCAATATTTCCCTGACCTTCTGCAGACAACGTGAGTTCGGCGCCGGGTTCAAACAACGCTGGGTAATTTTCGGTGGTATAATACGTGGCGTATTCGTTTGGCAACATGACGATTTCCGGATTGGTTCCGGAAATCGTCACTTTTCCTACATCCACGTTGTCGGGCATAGGACGGCATTGATCGCCAAATCCGCATACCAGCGGTGATTCACAGGCTGTTTCACAGGTCGGGGGAGGGTCGAACATATAAAACCCACAGCCGCCGCTTTGTAACTGTTGGTCCAACAGAAAGGGCCATGGTGCCGTCCTGAATGACCCTTGAGCACCGCTGCCGAACGGACTGGTCTGTACTACAAAGCTCCCTAACGTGTTGTATCGGTCACATGTCGGTTCAGGTTGGCTTGTATCGGCCACTGAGATGTCCGACTCGGTCACGTCGACATGGGTCATGTCATCCGGTTGACCGGAGTCGGTGTTCACCTGATCGGGTTGAGCGCCTGTGTCGGAGTAGGTATCTGTTTGACTGCCGTCTTCAGAAAGTTCTTCGCTGTCCTTATCAAGGATGCCGTTGTTGTTTTCGTCGGCGCAGCCGACGGTCAAAGCCAAAGTCAGAGAAAGTCCATACAGAAGTGCGGAGCAGCTAATTTTACGACTTACGTTTGTGTTCATGGCGAATCCTAACAAGGGACAAGGTTATACGACATGTGTGCAAAAGCTACACACCTAGTCATGACCTGTGAGCAATTCGTGTGCCAGAATGACGCATACAGAAATCCTGCGGTTTTAGCCATCGTATCTTTGTGCTTCTTTGCCTTCTGTTCACTTGGCTATGACAAACCCTGTGCCTTCCTCCATCTGTTGTAGAAAAATATCACATATGGATGCAACGTAGTTTATGGATTCCACACGATGTTTGGTGTGAAGTTTACATCCGCACCGATTCCTCGGTGGTGATTTTTGGGGAAACCATGACTGGTTTGGTACACATCGGTTGGCTTCCCCGTTTTGTCCTTGAATCTTTTTCCACTGTACAAACCCGTTTGTTCTGGATCGGTATTGGCGTAGTATCGGTTTTCGGCTGTGGTTTCACAAACTCAATGAATCGAGGTGGTGTGATGATAGTATGCCGGAAGCGATTTGTGGTGTTGTGGATGGTTGTCGGTGTCCTGACAGTGAATCCGGTGTTTGCGTTAACCCCCGCACCGGATTTCGACGCCGATGGCGTAGAGGATTTGGCGGATATTTGCCCATTTACACCGGATCCAGGTCAGGAAGACACCGACCTCAATGGTGTCGGCAATGCCTGCGAGCCCTTCTGTCTACCTACCTTCGGCGACGTCAGCGGTAACGGTGTGACAGACATCGTCGATGCCCAGTGCACCATCCTGACCTCGTTATGGGCACTTGCCGCCATGTTCGACCCACCCCCATCATGCCTCGCGGTTGCCCCAGAACAAGCCGACGCCGATTGTTCCGGTGACGTAGCCGTTACCGACGTGTTGTTGGTCATTGGCGTCGCATTGGGGTCCCAGCCGGGTCCGGATTTGGACGCTGATTTCGATGGCTGTCCCGACACCTGCCAAACCACACTTACGGATTCTGATGACGACGGTGTGCCGGACGGATTCGACAATTGCCCAACCGTGCCCAACGCTGCTCAGAACGATGTCGACGATGATAGCACTGGAGATGTGTGTGACGGATGCCCCCTTGATCCGACAAAAACTTCTCTTGGTGTATGCGGATGTGGAATTGCTGATGACGATGCCGACGAGGACGGTCTTGCTGACTGCGTTGATGCCTGTGACGACACGGTACCCGTCATCGCAACCCCTGGTGGCCCGTCCGTAGCTGTTCCCATGAGCGCGGGATCCCCGGGTTGTGTCGCGTTCACCGCGGCGGCGAATCAAAGGTTATCGATATTGATGATTTCGAACCTCGGGGAGTGTTTGGAAATCACCGTACTGGATCCGGCAGGTGAACCGTTGTTTGGCCCTGAGCTTTCATGTAGTGCCCCGAGTTTCACCGATCTATTGGTCGCCGCCAACGCGGGAACCTACCAGTTACACATGGTCCCGTCTAACGCGGCGACCGGAAACATCACAGTAACGGTGTTCGATGTTCCCCCCGATGCGAACCATGGCGGAATTCTCGGCGGCCCAACTGTTCCCGTATCCCTGTTGGTTCCTGCGCAGAACGGAGCTGTTCAGTTTGAAGCTGCAGCCGGAACCCGCGCCGCGTTTCGGTCGGTGGCTTCCCCGACAAAATGTACTCGCTACAGCCTGCTGGCACCAAACGGCACGGCACTCATTGGCCCCGTCCTGGAGTGCTCCTCGGAGTATTTTACGGACCTCGTGGTGCTGACTCAGCCGGGTACCTACACCTTGCTCCTCGATCCACACAACGAGGCGACCTCAAGTTATACAGTGCAAGGGTTCATCGTGCCGGAGGACGACGTGGAATTGGCGGGAGCCTTTGGTACTACGAGCCAACTGACACTCACGGTGCCGTCCCAGAACGGCTTTATCGAGTTTGCCGCGTCGGCCGGAGATCGGATCTCTGTTTTGAGTCAGGCGTCGCCAACAATATGCCGTACTTTTTCTATTTTGTCCCCATCGGGTATAACCATCGTCCCGCCGGCTCTTGTTTGCTCGGGGACCCAATTTATTGATACTGTTGTCGTACCCGAAACCGGAATATATTCAATTTTCATCGATCCGAAAGGTGCGGCAATCACTACGGAAAACACCACGGTTTTCCTGGTGCCTGACGACGTGATTGAAACCACTACCCCGGGATCGTCGGCAGTTGTTCTCCCGCTATTGGTTCCCGGTTTAGATGGCTTTGTTGAGTTTGAGGGGTCTGTCGGTCAACGTATTTCGATTACCGCGACCCGGTCTCCAAACGGCTGCACACGATTCGGCTTGACGGGACCCTTGGGAACCGTCTTTGCGCCTCAATTGACCTGCGGTGCCTATTTTGTAGATTCGATGACGCTGCCGGCAACCGGCATCTATACATTATCAGTGGATCAACACGATCAATATGCCGGTACCCACACGATTACGGTATTCGATGTCCCATCCGACATAGTTCAAGGTGCCACCATTGGCGGCCCGTCGGTCGGATTGACCACCACCGTGCCCGGTCAAAACGGCTTTGTGACCTTTTCCGGTACGGCCGGGGCTCAAATAGGCATTGTCGCATCGCATGTGCCGGGAGGCTGCATCAATCATCGGTTGTTCAATCCATCGGGAACTACCTTGTTTGGTCCCCAGTTGGCATGCGGAACGTTAACAACTGCGACGTTGACACTTCCCGAGACAGGAACGTACTCCTTTGCAGTGGACGGAAGTGGTACGTACGTGGGTACAACCACGGTGTCGGTATTGGCTAAATGATGTCGTCGGTTGGCGCACCAGGTAACCCGCCTTTTTTCCGTAAAACCTTTATGTTGTTCAAACAAGGTCACCCCATGGTCTGTTGTGCCATCTTCGAAACGTCGTAAGTGTCACTCCATAGACTGCCCTACCCATTGGGACGTGCCGTAAACGTCAGGGCATAGACTGCCCTGCCCATTCGGACGTGTCGTAAACGTCAGGGCATAGACTGCCCTACCCATTCGAACATGTCGTAAACGTCAGGGCATAGACTGCCCTACCCATTCGGACGTGTCGTAAACGTCAGGGCATAGACTTCAGGGCTGTCTCTCGGAATTTTTATGGATCGACGCTGTCATGCTGGGCGGTAGAAACCACGTCACGTAGTCTCCCGCGGCGTTCCAACTGTTCATAACGGTAAGCACCCAGCAGGGCGGCGCCGATGGCTCCTGCCAATATGCCGTCATGATGGGTTGTGAAAGTTAATTCCGCGACCGGATGCCGGTTTTTCTTGGTGGTTTCTTCGACCAGGATGTCGTTTAACGACGAAAGCAACCCTTCGTCTTTGGCCAAACCGCCGGTCACAAGTACCACGCCCTCCGAATGGATGGCCCGCAACAATCGTACCAACCTGCCGGCGATAGACAGGTGAATTCCTTTTAGAATATCCGCAGTCGAGATTTCCCGGCTCACCATGTTGATAACGTCGGTTTCCGCCAACACGGCGCAAATGCTGGATACGGTCTCGGGTTTTTTGGCGCCCACCGACAATTTTCCTACGTCGTCTAACGGAACTCCCAGATAACGGGCAATGTTTTCAAGGAATTGGCCGCTTCCACTTGCACACTGGCTCGTCATCCGATGGTTTTCCACCCGGCCGGTCTCGGCAATTCGAATGGCGCGTGCGTGTAACGCTCCGATATCCAGCACCGCTTTTGCCGTAGGCACAAGATACAACGCCCCTCGCGCATGCGTCGTCATGCTGTAAAAATGGCCCGTTTTGTCCTCCACCGCATCCCCGTCACCCGTACTGGTCACGTAGTCGAAATCGCCCCAATTCACGTTGGCAGCTCGGCACGCTTCGTCTACGGTTGCTTTGACCACGGATTGGACATTCCGTCTGCGGATTCGCTGGGTTGTGGTGGCCAGAATCCGCCCATCGGAGCCGGCATAACTGGTCATGATCGCCACTTTGACCGAACTGGACCCTGGGTCGATTCCTATCGTGAGGTGTTGTTTGGTTGATGAACTCATCGATGTCTCCTACACCATCGCCCGCATGGGGGTCGACCTGGATCGAGCGGCAAAAGCCGGCAGAATTCCCGGTTTGCCTGCTTTTACGTCGTCCAAAGCAAACAAGGCTCCCCCCAACGCCCCCATGTATATCGAATCCGGGTGAATGTTTAAGTGAATCTGGTCCCCATAATGTTCGCGTACCAAATCTTCAAGAATCTTTGTGGCCATTGGATTTTTGCATACACCGCCCGTAAAGGTGAACTCATTGTCCACCCCTCCCGACCGGGCCAACAACGACATGGCACGCAGCATAATCGCCCGGTGGAGTCCTGCGAGAATGTCCTCTCGTTTTTGCCCCATCGCCAACCGTTCCCGCAGCTCCGCGCCCGCAAATACGGTGCAGGTTGAATTGACTTTCGTCATCTTTGTGGCCCGAAGCGCAAGTGGTCCCAGTTCATGTAATCCAAGGTTCAATTCATCGGCGATATATCCCAGATACCTCCCACAGCCTGCTGCACAGCGGTCGTTCATTTGAAATGACGTGACCACGCCGTGTTCATCCACCTGAATGGCTTTGGTGTCCTGCCCGCCGATGTCTAAGACCGTTCGGGTATTGGAAAACACCCGGTGTGCTCCCCTGCCATGGCACAATATCTCGCTGCGGACTGCCTCTTTGGGAAAAGGGAGGGTTTGCCGACCATAGCCGGTCCCCACAAAGGCGATTTCTTCAATGGGAGTGCCGACGATTTGTTCTACAACGGTGTTCAGGGCCTCATTTGTGCCTCCGACTATTGTTGGCAGGTGACCGGCGGCTTTGCGTAAGAGTGTTCCGAAGTCGTAATCCATGGGGCGGGATTCCACATTCAGAATCGCCCGATCAAACAATCCCACGAGGCGTTCAAAAGGCACGTTATGGCTTTTGGTAAGCCGTTCGGCGCCTGCCATAAACGATGCGCCTGCCAGGTCGCGAAAAAAATCACTTTTGCGCTCTGCGGCCCCATGAAACAACGCAGATGCGGCATGCTCACCCTCGTCGAGGATTTCTTTGGCCGGGCCGGCAAGCACATTGCGGTATGGCGCGGCGTGGGGGGCATTGAGTAGTGAATCGATCTCGTTGGCCAATTCCGCGTGTTGCACCAGATACAATTGAAGGCGGAACCCCCCTTTTAATCCCTCGCCCAGATCTCTTAGGGACGGGTCTTGGTGGTCTTCCAACATCCGTTCCAGGATCGTGAACCGAGCGGCCATCCATGCTTCTTTTTGTGCAATGGCACAGGCAACTTCGTAGTTGCTGCGACTATTGGTAATTCCCCGCCCGACCAGGACGCCGTGCTCATCCAACAACACGGCTTTGGTGGTCGTCGAACCCAAATCGATTCCCACAACACATCTCATGCTGACCTCCGTTGCAGGTTGGCGTCCAGCATTTGTAGGTAACTTTGTAGGCGGTTTTCGATGTTCGCTTTCCCGAAATAACGTGGGTCTACAAGATCCGATTCGATAAATCCGCCGGGGACCCCGGTACGACGTTCCAGCTCGCGTAAAATCAAAAGTTGTCCTGCGCTGAACGAGTTGCAGGATTTGACGCTGTTGATGATGAATCCATCCGCCTGGTAATCGCGGATGTACCGTTCAAGTAAGGCGATTCGTGATGGCAGACCCAGGTTGGTATAACAGCCCAAGCAATATTCGGCGAGGCTTTCCAGCGGGCGAGCTGAATCGTGTCGAAAGCCAGTGTCGTAAAGACCGCCGACGCGGGTGTAGGTGCTCGCCACCACGGTGGCGCCTTCACGGCTAAACATACGCCAGAAATCGTGGAAACTAGTCCAGTTGGGCGGTCCCTCGATCACCAAGCGATATCGTTCGCGGGTTGCCGGCCCGTCGGGGGTCATTGGGCCTTCACCACGGGCGATTCGTTCTTCGATTTCCAACCGCAGTGAACGGTAATAGTCCACCGCCGCGTCGGTGCCGCGGAATGCCGAAAAAATCGGGCCGATGTAATACACTCCCCCGAAATACCCATCGATTGGGGACGGACGATGGCGCGCCGACTCCCAGACGGCGACCAGGTCGTCTTCTGCAAGCCGGGATCGGTCCAGCCATTGTTTCAGTACGTCTTCGTCAAGGGTGCGTCCAGCGATTCGTTCCATAGTAGGGATGACTTCAGTACGGAGCTGGTTGACGACATAGGTTCGCATCTCATCGGTGATATGTCCGTCGGGTTGATAAGGGACGTGCAGCATGACGACGGGGCATTTATACTCTTCACGTAACAATTCGAACCACTTTAGAAACGTGAAGCAGCCTGTATAAGATAACAACAGAAGGTCTGGTGGCGGCAGCCGGGTTCCGGTAGGTCCGATGTTGCCGCTTTTGAGCATTCCGATGTCACACTTGACGTAGGTGCATACATCTTCAGAATGTCCGGCTTTTTCCGCCTCGGCGATATAGCCTGCGGACTTGCCGCGCATACCCGACTGTAGGGCATTGATTTCCGGCAGGACCGGTAACATTCCCAACGCGCCGATGAGTTCCGTTAAGTTACCAGGAACGAACGTATATACCACCTTTTGCCCTGTTTCTTGAGCGCAGGCGAGTCGGTCGAAGTGGCCGGCAATCATCCGTTTCTGTTTTTCCTGGCTGTCGTCTTTGCGCGTAATAGATGGTTCGGTTTGCTGTAAATTCATGCGACTTTACCCCACAGTTTGACGGAATCGGAAAAGGCGCCGGCTTGTTCGCGGATCACCTGGAATTGGCCGGTGTTTTCCGAAAACTTAAACGCCGTATAGGGAATGTCGGCGCGATCCAGAGCGGCTTCCAGCATCGGTTGATCAAGCAATGCTGGGTCGCAGAACGATGCGGCGGCAAAAATAACGCCGTCTGCGCCCAACGTTCGCACTTTGTGGACCAACGCGGCGCCCTTTTCGCAGTCGGCGATGTACCGGGATGCCGTAGCGGCGCCGTGATCGATAAATGCCGCGGCCAATGCAGATAGCGGATCCTGGTTCGGCGACGTGTCGATATCGCCTTCGATAAGCCGTAGGCCCAATTGAAAATCATCGTCGAGAATGTCGCAGCCAGCTTTTTCCAACGTTCGGATAAGGTCAATGGGGGGCTGTTCACAAAACGACCCGACGACAATAACCCGTACGTTATCGTAAATTCTGGGTTTTCGTTCGGCGACCGCCGCGGTGAACGCCCGGATCAATTCGGTATGTTCAACGGTGTCCAGCACCCCGCCGGCGCGTATGATCAGATACGCCTCCGATGCGGCAATTCGCCAGGGTTGTCGGGCTCGGATGGCGTCCATATCGCGTATTGCTGCCCGCCGAACATTTTCCCGGGCGCAGGCTTCCCGAAGCGCGTCGTCGGTCAACGGACGAGCACCGCGGGAGGTGAGCGCCGAAGCGATCCGCTGCATTTCCAGGCGATAAAACCGCCCACCGATGTCCGGCGAAAAGTTCTGAGGGAGATCAACATATTCCGCGAGTTGCTGCGGGTGAAGGAGCTTCCACATACCGCTTAGATTTCGAATCACGTCGCAGATCGAGGGGAACAGGACCGCGTCCAGGACGTCATATCGGTGAGATTGCAGCAGTTCAATGGTGCTTCGCGGGATATGACAGATGTATGACTGGAAATAGGAGTCTCCTTTGATGATGTCCACTTGGTCTCCACCACCAAATAAAGACACCGGAAGGCATCCCAAGGCTTCCAGCAGAGGGCGGGGTATGTAAATCGGCATATACCCCACTATAAGACCGTCTGGGTGCTGTGTTTTCCAGGCATGGACCGACGACAACGATAGGTCCGTAACCAATGTTTGGGCTCGTGCAAGCAACGGAGCGGCGGGATCATCAGAGCGTCCAGGGGTGTCGTGGACAGTGTTCATGGGGAAGTCCTTTCTGTTTTGTCATGTATAAGGTGGTTCGATTCACTAACACCCTCTAACCCATGGCCTATCGGTCCAACCAAACGGGTGTCCGATGTTCGATGAAGGCCTCGATGCCTTCGTTACCATCGTGGCTGCCCACAATATCGTCGACATAGGCACGTTCGGCTTCTTCAAGCCGGGTGTCCAGCGCCGCCAGTATTCCCGAACCCATACGAGATACCCGCGTGGCTACCCGAAGTGAATGGGCGGACAGCGATAGGATATGTGCACGTATCCACTCCATGGCACGGGTTTCGATATCTGCATCCTCGAACACGGCGGCAACAAAACCCAGTCGTTCCCCGGCTGCTCCAGAAATGTCGGTTCCGGACAGCATCATTCGTTCCGCCAAGGCTCCGCCAAGGCGTAGCGGTCCGATTGCTGCCAACACCGGCGGAAAAACTCCGAGTTTGATTTCCGGGCAGGCAAACCGTGTTCCCACTGTAGCAAACACAAGGTGACAGCAAAGCGCCAACTCGAACGCTCCACCAAAACATCGGCCTTCGGCCAGCGCCGCGACGGGCACCGGGTAAGCGGCGATTTCTCGAATAAAGGTGTGGAAAACCTTGAGCAACTCTGCGGCGACATCACGCCGGTGTTCGTCGACAGACGCTCCAAACGAGAAATTTCCGCCGGCGCCACGAATCAGCACAATCCGCAGGTGGGGATCGTTTCGGTGCGTTTTTAATACGGTGGAAATTTCCCCCATCATTTCCAACGTGAGGATGTTTGCGCGGGGTCGATTCAGCAAAATACGAAGTACGTGTCCATCTTCAACAAGGTGGGCAGAGATGTGTTCGGTATCTGGTAATGGGTCTGATTGCATGGCGAATTCCTTATCGTGTCATTTGGTGTTCTCGATAGCGGATCGCGCAGATTCAGGCAGCACCTGGGCTACCAGGTTGTGATCGAATTTTGCGCCTTCGGCAAGCCGGGTGCGTAATTGAACAAAGTCGATCTCTCGCCCGGAACGTTCGCCAAAATGAAACGCGACAAAACCTGCTGACGCTTCGGTGTTCATGTTCAGAGCCAACCAGGAACGGTTGGTTTCGCTGTTTTGATACCAATGTTGGAGTTTCTTTTTTCGTAAACTTTCCAGGGTTTTGCGGGTGCAATCCGGAAAAGTATAGGTCAGTTTGGTGACCAAACGAAAAACCGCGGCGTCGAGTTCAGACAAATCGATGGTGTATTTGGCAAGAAGAGCTTTACCCGCTTCTTTGTCTGCCCCTTCTTTCCATTCGCCATATACGATGCGTCCCCAGTCGTCGGCAAACCGATCGATTGTCACCAATGGGTTTGGAACAAATCGACCTTCCGCGTTGCGATAAACCGGTACCAGTTCGTTGATAAGGTTGAGCCGCAACGCTTTGTGGGCGGAAAACGGCTCACATAAAACGAGCGATTCCGCCGCTTTGGCAAAACCGACATAGAGATCTAAGAAATCGGTGGACCCACCATCGGGGGCCGAACCATGAATGGGTCCGGCTTGGCCAAAGCGCACATGATCACCGGCGATGGTGAAATCGCAGGCCATTCCCATTTCCTGGCCTCCGCCTATCCGCATACCATTGGCGCGACAGATGACCGGCTTGTCACATAACAAGATGTTGGTGACCATATCGTTAAACAAACGCATGTATTGGAGATACTCCAACGGGCGATTGGCATAGTAGGTTGCGTATTCCTCGGTATTGCCACCAGTACAAAACGAACGGTCGCCGGTAGCCGTAAGCACGACTGCTGTGGCACGACGGTCCGCGGAAGCTTTGCGGAAGGCCAGAATGATCTCTTTGACCGCATTCGTGGTGTACGAGTTAAGTTGCCGCGGGTTGTTCAGAGAAATCCAGATATGATGTAGCCCGGGGATGGTTTTGCCGTCCTTTCCCAAAACGGGCCGTTCTTCGTAGAGGATTTCGCGAAACTCGTGCGTCGGCACCAATTCGTGATTCAACAGTTCGGTGGGGTGCGACATGGGATCTCCTTTTTGATCCAAGCTTTCGTTTATGAATCGGGATTCAGCACGAGGCGCCGAGCCAACCGGTGGTGGGCCATATCGTCCAAATGTTGATTAATTTCCGACAACTTGGCATGTTCGATAAACGGTGTGATTTGGATTTTGCCGCCATAAATAAGTTGTAATATCTCCGGATACAGTTCCGGAGGACATCCCCAACTGCCATGGACGGTGGCATCAAACGCCATGAGATTGGAGAGCCGTATTTCGATTGGTTTTGGGGTGTAGCCAACTTGGACAAGGGTTGCTCCCTTGGCCAGCAGGGTAAATGCAAGGGTTTGTCCGGAAGGTGTGCCGCTGCATTCGAAGATTCGGAACTTTAGCGAGGCCACGCGTAGGTCTTTTGCTATCCCATGCAACTCTTTGCGCACCTCTTTGGGTTGGCGATCCCTTACAAGAACCGTATGGTGGGCTCCGAATGTTTTCATGAAACCCAGCCGATCATTGTCGACATCACAGGCAACCACATGAGCACCCAGGGCGTTTGCAATTTGGATAACAAACCCGCCCACACCACCTGAACCAACCACAAAAGCGACGTCGCCGGCTAGGAGGTTTGAGCGCTTAATCGCTTGATATGCGGTGGACACTGCGTCGGCAGTGACGGACAACGCGCATAGGTCAAATCCGGGAGGTGCGGCATCAAGCGGGATGAGCGCACCAGCAGGACAGAGCATGTGCGTTGCGAATCCTCCATGAATATCGTTTCCAGGCATTTTTTGGTTGGGACAGGCATTCCCGCGACCGGAACAGCAGAATTCACATGTCAAACAGGGGATCACGGACGGAACAAGGACCGGTTTGTTGTCGAGGTGGGTGTAGTGTTCACCTGCGTTCACAACAACGCCAGTGATTTCATGTCCCAGAACCAATGGCAACGGGTGATTGGGAGCTACGGAGCCATCGGCGTACCCCAGGTCGGTGTGGCATAGACCGCATGCTGATACCTTGATCAATACTTCTGCAGGTCCGGGGTCGGAAAGTACGAGATCACGCGGCACGAGCGGTTGGGCGGCGACGTTCAGAAAATAGGCTTTGGCCACAGTAGACATGGCTTCCTCCAAACGCGGGGAGGCAGTGATAGGAGAACACCCGCGCATGATGGAGCAACAGGTGTAATAGGAGAGTTTCGGACCTCCTTAGCCGATTATTGTAAAGGCGTTGGAATTGGCTGTCAATCGGCCTGTGATAATGTGAGCGATTGGGGTTAATATACAGGAATATTGGGGTCGATCCTTTGGCTCCAGGTATCGATGCCGCCGGTTAAGTTATAGGCACGTTTGAGTCCTCGCTGAACAAACCAGCTTGCCGCTGAAAAACTGCGGATACCGTGGTGACAATAAAAGACAACCGGCCGCCCATCTGGTTGATTCAACAGTGTTTCAACGTCCTCGGCCGACGTTAAATGAATGGACGGTTCGATGCAGGCAAACGCTCGTTCTTCGTCGGTTCGTACATCTACCAGAATGTGGTCGACTTGCTGGTCCATCCATTGTTTTAGTTGCTCGCAACTGAGTTCTGCCACCATGGTCTCATCCCACCGATTTGTCGAAGCGGTGCCATTGATTTTCAATCCGCCGTTCGTGCGGCAGGTAGTTTGCTTTGTAACTCACATGCGCGTTTTGCGCGATGTAAAGCCCCAGATAGTGATACTTCATGCCGTGTTGTTTTGCCCAGGCAAGAGATGCCAACACCATGAAAACACCCAAGGATCGGTGGTGGAGGTCTGGGTCGAAAAATCCGTACACTGCACTTGTGGAGGTTTTGCCGACATCCAGAATCGTGAGGCCTATGAGCCTCTGGTTGTACCATAAGGACAGTTCAAGCGTGACCGTGTTGGTTCGCAAAAACCAGCCCTCATAATGTTCACGGTCCATGACTGCCGTTCCCAGCCCGCGCTCGATTTTGTGGCGGTTATATAAATGAAGTCTATCTTCAGAAAAAGTCGCTGAGCCAACCGACACCTCCAGATCTTGGTTTTTGGCCCAACACCGACTCTGAGAGCGGGACGGGCGAAATTCGTCGACGGGTATTCGAATCGCCTGGCAGGCATTGCAAGTGGGGCAGGTGGGGCGGTAAAGCAACTGGCCAGCGCGGCGGTCGCCTTTATCCAGCGCCTTATCGAGGTCGAGCGGACCGGGGCCGGCAAAATACCGCAACGGCATTCTGGCGATCTCGTTGGGAAGATAGGGGCAGGGTTCCCTTTCATCGTAAACGAGGAACTCGTTGTTGGGCAATTCGGGGTAAACACGCTGATTCGCCATAATCGGGCTACCTGTTCAGAAAACCGGCGTTCTGTAACGCAGCGACAAGCTCCCGACGTTGATACCGAAAACCGTGGTGCTCAAGGTCGGACCATGGGTCTCCAAGCAAACGTAACGACAATGCCGCCTCTGAATCAAATCCAGCGCGCTCGAAAATCGATTTCCACTCGTTAAAACCGCCTCGGATTAACCATTGAAGTTGCTCAGGCAATACCGGATCAGTTGGTTCGGACCAACGCAATACCTCTTTTCCAACGTTTCGTGTTTTTTGTACAAGCACACGAAACCCTGGGCTTTGGTCACAAAAACTTTTTGCCGTCTGATACATGTCCTTTTGGGCCGCCAGTTCCCCCAAACCGGTTCGGTGGCGGTAGTTGGTTACCATCTGTTCTCGGCAGGTCCGCGAAAGGGGATCGATTCGGCGTTCTGGGGAAATTCCCAACAGGAGGTGCCCCTGTGGACCGAAATAGACCACGTCCAGATCATTTCGGGTGCCGGCGAAGGCAAGATGGGTGAAATCAATATCCATCGTGATGTCTTGGCTTCCCGGCCAGCCGAGCCGGGGACTACCCGGAGTGTCATCAACCATCGGGTTTGCGTCCGCAATTTCGGGATAGGTGCGCAGCAAGTCTACCAGTGGTTCCGGATCGCAGATTTGGGTTGCGGTGCCACCATAATCGATGGTGATAACAAAACCGGTGGTTAAAAACGATTGGACCAACGCAGCAAACTGGGCCATCGGAGGGCTGATAAACAACTTCGTCGTGATTCCGTGGGCATGATGGTGTGCAAACAGGGGCGTCAACGCGTGTAAATAAGACGCTACGTCGCTGTCTTCGGCCCATGGAACTGGAGGACGGAACTGGGTATTCCAAATGGGGTACGGCAGGGGGGTGCCCATTGCAGTTCTGGCCGCGGTTTTGAAGTCCATACCTGCTTTGTGTGGCCAACCGGCCGTTAAATAAGCGACGCGATTGGGTACTTCCAACCAATGATGGGGATATACATCAAAGAGTTCGTTGGACAGTACCAGCCCGACCAGGGGGGGCACCGCGGGCAATACATCGTGTTCCGCAAAGGTGAGATGTTGGAGCCGGCCAGCCTCAACGTGACGGCGGGTGGCGGATTGTTGGACAGTACGTAGGGCCGGGGACCGTTCCGCGATAAGATAACGCAGCCGAGGAAACAACCATGTCCATAATGGATCGCCATGGTTGTGCTGATATTCAGCGAAATCAAGGATGTCTGATGCCAAGACCCCGCGACCGGCGCCAAATTCAACAACGGTGAATGGATTGTTGGGGTCTTCGCCCGACCACAATCCGGCTTGGCTTAGGGCCAACGCCATTTCCAACACGTTGCCGGCAATGACGTGACCAAAGATGGGGGACATTCGTTCCGGGAAAGTCCAAAAGTCGGCTTCGTCACCAAATTGAACACGTCCTGCAGTGTAATAGCCGCAAGTCGGATCGTATAGGCTCAATTCCATCAACTCGTAGAAATCAAGGGTTTGAAATCGGGTCATCGGTGTGTGGCTCACATCAGAAAATTCCCGGTTTGTCGCTGGCGGAGCACTTGACCGGGTTGGGAAACACGTTGGAAAAACCCTTCAACCACGTGGATTTTTACATTCTTTGTCGGCGTTACCTTTCGCCGATGGTCGCTCAATGGTAATCCTGGACGAAGCGGATTGCACCCACGTGACGGGTGTTTGCTTCTATTTTGAGCACAGTCTCGAAAAAAAGTATGGATTCGGCGGGATGAAACAAGCGGAGTGCCAAACCAATAATCATGATTCTTTCCGATACGGATGGGTCCGCCCGAGTAAGAGAGTGGGGCAAGTCCTGTTGCCCGCAGCGGTGATCATCGGTTTAGGAATAATAGGTTGTGCGGGTGACGACACGACCGATTCGTGTGGCCCACAACGACCCTGTTCCGGCGGGCAGGCCTGTGTGGTGGGTGTGTGTACGGGTGCATGTGACACGGAATTGGATTGCCCAGTCGGAGCGCTCTGTAACGATGGGTTGTGCTCGAAGGTTTGTGACGCTCATTCGGAGTGTACGACCGAAGGTCATTCTTATGCGTGTGTGTCGGGCTTATGTGAGTCGGTCTCCGCGCCCGGATGGCTTAAAGTGACCGGTCCTTCTGCGGTCGATGAATTGAAAACAATCACGTTATCGGTAGAAGGCAGTTATTTTGTGGACCCAGACGGCAGCAAAGTTGTGTGGCAACAGGTCGATGCGGGGGACTTGCCGCCGCTTTATAGTCCGGTTCTGCCGGAAGCCGGCCCGGACGGAACCGTGACCGGTTTGTCGGTGTTGGTCCGTGCGCCGAAACTGGTACAGGATGTGGCGGTTTCGATATCGGCGACCCTGATGGGCAAAGACGGCAAACAACTGTCCGCCGCGGTCGTGATTCTCCTACGCAACACCGAAAATGAACCGCCTGTGGCGTTTGCGACCGCCGATGTGCGGATAGCGCGACCGGGGACCATCGTTGGACTTAGCGCGGACCAATCGTTTGATCCCAATCCAGCAGATTCATTAACTTATTTATGGAGTTACTTGCCAACGTCCGCCTCGTTGGAGATTTTGGATGCGAGTGGAGACGGATCTTTCCGCCGGGCAACCGTTGTGGCTCCTCTCACAAAAAACGACGTACCCGTTGCCTTTATGGTGGAAGTCAGCGACGGCAAAGCGGCAGAGTTTGCGTCTGTCGAAGTGTTGTTTTTGGGAACCGGGGCGGAGTGTAAACCAGATGTCTTAGGACAATGTGATGACGGGAATCCGTGCACTCAGGATCGGTGCCTGGTGACAGGTGAGTGTGAACATAAACCGTCCGAGGGACCATGTGACGACGATAACCCGTGCACCACTGGTGATGCATGTAACAGTGGGGTGTGTCGCGGTAGTCGTGTCACGGTATGTGATGATGACAATCCATGTACTCAGGATGGCTGTGATGTGGTCAAAGGTTGTGTCGCAACGCCTGTTCCGGGCGGTTGCGATGATGGAAACGAATGTACACAGGATGATCAGTGTTTGGACGGCACATGCCAGCCGGGAAAAAACGTATGCCCATGTTCTTTGAACGTCGACTGTGTTGCCTTTGATGATGGCAATTTATGCAACGGATCGTTGGTATGTGACACGGTGTTGGGGGGATGTGTACTTGCCGCAAAGTCAGTTGTTACATGCGAAACGGAAGCCGCCATAGGGCAATGTACGGTGTTGTTATGTAATCCGATCAATGGACAATGTGAGTTGTTGCCGGCTGCTTCCGGAGCACCCTGTGACGACGGAAACGACTGTACATCTGAGGATACCTGTGTTGCCGGTCTGTGTGTGGGTATCGCTCCGGTGGATTGTGATGACAACAACGTCTGCACGGACGATTGGTGTGATTCCGCGGCAGGATGTAAATACAAACAAAACGAAAAGTTATGCGACGACGGGAACGTATGTACTACAGATGATCGCTGTAGTCCGCAAGGGTGTAAGGGACAGGTCAAGAGTTCTTGCGACGACGGCAATCCCTGTACGGATGACAGTTGCTCTCAAGTTGCCGGTTGTGTGCATCAGCCGAACACCAAGGCATGCGACGATGGAAGTGTGTGTACGATAGGGGATACCTGTAATATGGGACAGTGTATTGGAGGCGATAAGTTAACATGCGATGACCTGAATCCATGTACTGCTGACGTTTGTGATCTCGCGGTTGGTTGCAAACATTGGGTCGTGGCTGGGCCGTGCGATGATGGCGATCTGTGTACCGTTGGTGATGATTGTGCCGCCGGAACGTGTAAGTCCGGGGTCGTGTTGGTGTGTGATGACGGTAACGTGTGCACCGTTGATACGTGCGAAACGACGTTGGGTTGCGTTTTTGCTTCTGCGGACGACGTCGGATGCGAAGACGGTAATCCCTGTACCATAGGAGACACATGCAATAGTGGGAATTGTGTCGGTGGCACCAATGAATGTCATTGCACAAATAACGGGGGATGTTTGTCTGTCTCTTCACCGTGTATTGGTCAGATGAAGTGTATCTCTGGTTTGTGTCAGCCGGTGTTGGGTACTGCATTGGATTGCACCACCAAAAAACCCGTTGTGTGTAACACATGGGTATGTGACGAAGACGTGGGTGGCTGCATACTTCAGCCCGCGGTGCAAAATACCGGTTGTGACGATGGAAATGTGTGCACGGCGGGTGACCTCTGTAAAGAAAAAGGGTGCGTCGGCAAACCCATGGTTTGCGATGATGCCAATCCATGCACTGCTGATGGGTGTGATCCTCAGAAAGGCTGCGTTTTTACAGCGGTTTCCGGTGATTGTGAAGATGGGAGTGTGTGCACAAAAAATGACATGTGCATAGGAGGCGTATGTGTCGGAGGGCCGCTCACGTTGTGCGACGATGGCAACAAATGTACCACCGATGGTTGTGTTGCGGCCACAGGATGTGTATCGGTCATCAATACGTTGCCCTGCACGGATGGCGACCCTTGTACGATTGCCGACCAATGCAAAGACGGGGTGTGCATAGGTGGGGTGAAGATACAATGCGGTGACGGCAATCCCTGTACAAACGACAGTTGTATGACTGGCGCAGGTTGTGTGTTTACCCCGACGATAGGCGCTTGTGATGACGGCAACGCTTGTACGACAGGCGACATTTGTCAAGATGGGGTTTGTGTTGGCGGTCCCCCACCACAGTGCCGTGCCGGTGTGTGTGAGACCACCATGTGTAGTCAGAGTGCCGGGTGTGTGTCTGTTTGGGGCAGTTGGGCCTGTGACGATGGTAATCCGTGTACTATCGGGGACAAGTGCCATCGGGGAGATTGTGCACCAGGTTTTCCCGTAACCTGCGACGACAACAATCCATGCACCGCCGACGATTGTGACGCCCAAGTGGGCTGTAAATCGACCTATGTCGACGGTGATTGTGATGATGGTGTTGCGTGCACACTCAATGACCGATGCGTCAATGGTGTCTGTGTGCCGAAACAGGTCGATTGTGGTTGCAACAGTGATATTGATTGTCCCGACGACGCCAACCTCTGTAATGGGGTGCCCCATTGTGATCCAACCAGCAAGGTTTGTGTCCCCAAGGAAGGAACTACAGTCGTTTGCCCTCCGATCCTGGGCAACGTGTGTATTCATCAGGACTGCGATCCCAAAACGGGGGGGTGCATCAACATACCCGCGGTACAAGGGGTGCTGTGCGAAGACGGAAACCTGTGTACGCAAGGAGATTTTTGTGGGGTAGGTGGGGTGTGTAATGGCGGACCGTCGTTGTTTTGTAACGACGGCAATGCATGTACCGCGGATCTGTGTGAGCCTGATGTCGGCTGTAAATTTACTAACTTAACGGGAACACTGTGCAGCGACGGCGACGCATGTACCACGGGTGAGTCGTGTTTTCTCGGTCAGTGTGTTGCGAAAGACGTAGCCTATTGCGATGACGGAAATCCGTGTACGGCCGACCTATGTGTTGCGGGAACGGGGTGTGTACACGTGGGTCTTCCCGGCGCCTGCAGCGACGGGAATGCTTGCACGGCCAACGACTTTTGTGTGTTGGGAATCTGTTTGTCTGGAACACCTCAAGGTTGTAACGACGGAAATGTGTGCACCGCGGACGTATGCAACGCGGCTACGGGGTGCACACATGTCGCGTCAACGGGCGGGTGCGATGATGGAAACGCTTGTACCGTGGGGGATTTCTGCTTAGATAAGATGTGTTGGAAAGGAGCGGCGGTGGTTTGTAACGACGGGAATCCGTGTACAAACGACGGTTGTTCCACCGCGGCTGGATGTACGTTTTTGCCCAATACACTTCCCTGTGACGACGGAAACCCATGCACAGGGGTTGGCCAGTGTCAGGGTGGCATGTGTCTAATGGGCAAACCGTTGATATGTGACGACAACAACCCCTGTACTACCGACGGGTGTACCGAAGCAACCGGATGTATGACGGTGCCCAACACTGCGCCGTGCGATGACAACAACCCTTGTACGTTTGGTGACGTCTGTGTTTCCGGCCAGTGTAATCCCGGCCAGGATGCGTGCCTCAACTGCAAATCCAATTCCGATTGCGAGTCGCTTGACGACGCGAATCCGTGTAACGGCACCCTTGTATGCTCGACGACCGGCGCGGTTCCAACCTGTGTTGTTGCTCCGGGTTCCATTGTCAATTGTGGTGAAGTTTCTGCTGGGTGTTTGGAATCGGTTTGTGATCCGCTTACCGGAGGATGTGTCGTCCAGGCTGTAAACGACGGGGCAACGTGTGATGATGGTGACGCCTGCACAATCGCCGAACACTGCGTTGATGGCGAATGTGTTGTGACCTCGCCATTCGGTTGTTTTGCAAAAAATACACCTGGGTGTGCTGGTTGCGATTGTGAAACCTGTGTTTGCGATACCGATCCGTTTTGTTGTGAAGTCGCTTGGGATGGCGTATGTGCCAAGTCGTGTGTGGAAGACTGCGGGCAGTTGTGTGACGTAGGTCCTCAAGGGGACCTCGGCTGTGTCACCAACGTAGTGCCGGGCTGTGGGGGATGTGAATGCGAAACCTGTGTGTGTAGTCAGGACCCGTATTGCTGCGTGACTGCGTGGGATTTGTCGTGTGTCCAAGCTTGTACCCTTGATTGTGGGCTCCACTGTGTCGATCCCGTGACGGTGCAATGTGATGATTCCAACCCTTGCACCTTGGATTTGTGTGATAAAATTACCGGATGCCTGCATACAAACTTACCGGATGGGTCATTTTGTGATGACGGAAGTCAGTGCAGCAACAAAGATGTATGCGTTGGTGGAAAATGCACCGGAAGTACAATCGGAGCCTGTGACGACAACAATCCGTGTACCAACGACAAATGTGTGGCCGGAACGTGCATCAATGAGCCAAACACATTGACATGCGATGATGGCAATGCATGTACGGTTGGTGACATTTGTAACCAGGGACTGTGTATGCCGGGTGTACAGTTGTCCTGCTCCAGCCCGGAACCCTGTTCGATTACATCCTGTGACCCGACTTTGGGGTGTGTCCTGGTTTCGGCTCCTGTCGGAACGGCTTGTCTCAACCAACAAAACGTCTGTGGTGGCCAGGGAGGGTGTAAAAAATGGGACGTTTTGTCTTTCAACCCCGAGCAAAACGTGCCTGCGGGCCAACGAGTTGGATTGTTGTCGGTAGCGGATTCGTCCGGAGCGTTGACCGCGGTTGGTGCGGTGTGGGACCCCAAACTTTCCGGGTGGGGCGGCGCCGGCTATGTAGTAGAGCTTACGCCGGGTAAATCAGGTAAGGTCGTCTACAAACACCCTGAAGCTGCGTTGATGGCGATTGACGGCACCGTTGCGGTGGGCCAGGCCGGGACGATTGTGCGGCGAATCGATGGGAAATGGTCGATCGACATAGATGCTCAGGATGCGCTTGGGTTGGATGTTCCGCTCGTGAG
>JABWCM010000329.1 GCA_013360285.1 Myxococcales bacterium | reverse complement strand
GAGGTATAAATCGATATGGGTTGAGGTGGTGTTCCAACGGGTTTGGGTGTATGGGTCGAGGTAAATCACCGTTGCAACACCGTTAATGATCTGCGTCACACGAAGAATGATGTCCGGCCGGGCATCGTAACGAAGTCGACCGTGACGAAAGTGAAATGGATTCCACGTGAAACAGGTGTTGAAAAACCCCGAGCAATTGGTGTTTGTGGTGGCGACGAGTTGTTTGGAATAAAACGAAATGGGAAAAATCCGCCAAGGCGCCAAACGCGATGTGATGGTTTTATCGGCAAAAAATTCCAATGCTTGGTGTGCGGGTTCTTCCATCGCAGAAAAGGTCAGTGGTTCGGCGTCCGCCATCGCACCAAACGGAATGGATCCGGAATCATGTGGCAAAAAAATCTCCGGTCCGGGATCTGGATCCGGCGGAAATTTGGGTTTGGGAATGAGTTTGGGGATCCGCAGAACCGGCCCTAACGGCATTTTTGATGGAAACAATTTGCGGAGGTTCAGTTGCGTGCGGTCGACGTCGAACACCTCGACTTTGACATAGGGTACGGGCTGATACGTGGTTTTTCCGGCGGTGGTAATCGTTTTGCGTACGTGCCCGGAAATACACACCTTGATCGGCAACCAAGGGAACCAAATGACCCGCGGAAGCTCGATATTGAATCGAAAAAGCCGCGTCTGACCTTCAGATTGCCATTGGTGGGCCATAACCCGGGTGGTGAAGCTATTTTCGGCGCGAAAATTCGCTGAATCGCCCCCTGTTGGACCGACAACAAGGTCGATGTCCATAGGACCGGGTGACTGAAACTGAATATCGAACTGGCCTTCTTTGGTAATGGGGCCACTACCCACAACACCGCCCAAGGGGTCTAAGGCGATTGCGGTCAATGCTGGGGTGTTGCCGATAGGATCCGCATCCAGAAGGCGGACCTGACCAACAATACGAAATCCGCCGGATGTGGGCGAAGTGGGTGGTTCTTTTTTTGAAGCCATGACAGAGATTCTCCAAGTCAGAAAAGTGCGGCCGGAGACGAACACGACAGGTTGTGTTGCGTTTCAGAAGTGCCGTACGAGCTGATATATGAGCGTAGGAGAATGGATCTGACAGGGCGGGGACGGTAGGCCTTCAATTACTGCTTACTTGCGCAATTCAACATCCATTTGGTACCAAACCGGTCCGTAAGACTGCCGAAGTAACCGCCCCAGAACATTTCTTGCAGAGGCATTTCTACTGTGCCGCCTTCGGCCAGAGCACCAAACAGGCGATCCGTTTCCGCACGCGTATCCGGTTCCAAGTTGATATAAACGTTGTTGCCGGGCGTTAACTTAAATCCCATGGATTCCGGAGCGTCTGTGCCCATGAGGATATGGCCACCTAAAATGGGCAATTCGACGTGCATCACCAGGTTTTTGTCCGCATCGGCCATCGGTGGATGATCCGGATGTGGGGGAATGTCTTGAAACCGGTTGATGGGTCCGGAAAATTCAGTGCGAAAGACCGATTTGTAAAACAAAAACGCTTCTTCGGTATTGCGGACAAAGTTAAGATAAGTGCTGACTCGTGCCATGCAGTGCTCCGTTGGGGTGAGTGGATAGGTTACTGGGTTTTTCGCTCCGGATACCACCGCCTTATGTTTGTTGCGATGGTTGTACGCCGGAGTCGCTGCAACATTGAGTTGTTCTAAGGGTGGTGTCAACTCTTCTGGCCGATCCGGCGCAAAATCCACACCCAGGGGCCGCGTGCAACTTTTTTACACACTCTATGTTATGTTCGACCATGTGGCCACAAACCACGTGTGAGCCTCTATGAAACCTTGGCCCGGCGACTGACAACGTAGTGTGGTGACTGAATGGGTATAGCGGTGTGTGTAGGGACGCCGGAGCGATTTGGGCGGGGTATTGTGCGCAAAATTGTAGCGACGGCTGCTTTTTTGATGGCGGTTGGTGTTTTGACAACCCATGCCACGGCATCGGAGTGTGTGCCGGCATCGTTTTCAACTCAGGTCTGGTTTTGTGAAACCGCCCAGGCGCGCCAAAACATGGTGGCCAAACTCGCGGTCCAACTTTCCGTCGAGCCATCCGATATGGAGCCTTTGGATTATTACAAAACGGTGGTGTATGACTGGTCGAGAAGTATTAAGTTAACACCATTGTTTTTTCCCGGACGCCCACCACACGACCATACCCGGGCGGTGCCGACCAAACGGTCCATGAGTGTTTCCGAACGACGGCAGGTCACCCTCAAGAATGGGTATCTGTTTACCGACGATCGGAAGACGGCGTTGTCGTGGCACCGGACACTCCGTTTGTCTGACCTTTTTGATGAACCACGCCTGGTGGTAACCCGCGGGGATACCCGAATGGTGCTCAACCGTCAGGGCAAAGACTATGTACATGCCGATGGACCCTATGCGGGTTCAAAAGCCAAAATCCTGCTGTTTGATCGGGTGGCGACCGACGAGCAGATATTGCAAGGTGCCAGTGCTTTTGATCTGGATGCCCCCAGAGTGGCTGCCGGAATCCGCCGAATGGACATTTTGCATTACGATTCGTGGGCTTTGGACGTGCGTGTTCATCTGGTTGATTCCAGCAGCATTTTGGGCACGGTTTTTTTTACGGGACAGCAGACTTCGATTTTGTTGGATACCGGTGGGAAAGGCCCGGCGGACTTGGACGCTCGGTGTAAAACCAATGCCCAGATCATGGCGATGGAACGGGGGATTTTGCAGCAGACCGCCATCATGGAGGCCGAACATTTACGATTCGATGAGCCGTATCAGGAAATTGGCCAGCAAGACGGGGCGTTGCGGCGGGCCTGGACCAAAGCTTATCGGCAACGAAAGACCCAGTTTGAATTTAACAACGTGTCCTACGACGTGTTTGACAAATTGGGACGTCCCAACGTGCCTCAGGTCTGTGTCGATTTTCTGGTGGATGCCATTGATCGGTCCGCGGGTACTTGGTATCGGCCTCGCGGTGATACGCCGGGGCGTACAACAGGTTGGTTGACCCTTCGAGAGTCGATGGACAACGTCGACTTACGTATGGTGCGAAATTTTGTTCGTAAAGCACACGACCTTCCGGATATGTGGGAAGTGTACGATGTTCCCAAAGAGGATCGGTTTCCTTTTCGACAGCGTGACCAGTTTTATCGACATGTCCACAATTTCCCCAAGACGCTGCATGAGGCGGATATTTTTGTAATTTGGGGGCTCCGCAGCGACAACCGTAATCATTATCACAGCATGTTTATTTACAGCACCGACGCGGTGTTTGGGATGCCGGTGTTGTTTTCCGACCAGGCGGGGTATGTGCGGGTGCGGGTGTTGGACGAAGTCATGCGTGCGGCTCCGCGGCGCTATATTCTGCATTGGCTGCGACTCAAACCGGAATGGCTTGTCAAAAAACGGGCTTTGGCATTGCCGGACCCGTGATGCGGTGATTTATCAGTAGTATAACCGCGCAATAGATAATCTAACGCCGGTCGCGACGGTAATATAAAAACAAATGGCTGTTGGGGTGAATCGGGGCCGCGACGTCGAGGAACAAGGAGCCGGACTTCATTAAATAACCGGCGCCGTCCTGGGTTGTGCGATCAATGGAGCGGCCGTTGAGAAAAACCCTCAACGAGTCGTACACAATGGGCATTCCGGAAATCTTGACCCCGATGGTTCGGTTCATGGTGCGCCACGCCAGACGTTCCATTGCGTCAACCGACCAGGTGCCGTCCCAGACGATCAGCGCATCGATGCCGGGCTCGGCCACCGTGGATTTTCGGGTGGTGAGTCGAACTCGAAACGAATTGGGACGAAACTGAATCGGTTTGGAATCAAACGATGCCACGGCCGATACGCCGCGTTGTTGAAGTGGGCCGAAAGCGCTTGAAGATAGTGGGGCTCCGTGACGAACCATCTGCAACGAACGCAATTCCGTGCGCCACCTGGAACGGGGGCGTGCTGAACCTTCGTGGCCGTCCCAACGAAGGGGCCTCCGTTGTAGCAGCCGCCGATCTTGGAGCTGTCCTCCATCTCGCTCACGTTGCCACCGACCAGGCAAAGCCCATGGTGCATGAGCATCCAGCCAGCCGGATTGCGTTCGCCTGGGTGAATCGGTATCGCAGCGGAAAGCGAGGGGGCGCTGTTGCAGATGGCGCTTCGAATCAGGTCATCGTGCTTCGTATGTCGAAGGAATCGGAGGGTTGAGGCCTCCTTGTTCTCATCGAGCTTTGCAGCCGCTTCCTCAAGGGTCGAGGCCATGTGTGCTGCGCCTACCTTGGCGTAGTACATCGTCATCACCAACCGGGTATGGCCGACCAGCTTTTGCAGAATCGCGAACGGCACGCCCCCGTCGTATGCAAGCGCAGTGATGAGAGAGACGCGTAGGCTATGCAGCGGATAGTCGTTGCGAACAGTCCGTCCCTTTTCATCTCTCACGACGAAAAAGATCGGCGACCCATCCCCGTGGGTCTCGCCCTTCGCCGCGAGGTCTTCCTGAAGAGCTTCCAGTAGGTTGAACCAGGCCACATCCACCATCGAGTCCGTGAGCGGGAGACCTCGATACTCGGGCAGCTCATCAGGCTGGCGGAACAGGAAGCAAGTGTCGGGATACGACCGCAGCTGTTCGTCGGTCTTGGCGCTGATGTGCTTGCTACCCAGCTCGAGCCATGACGTCCGGCGCTTGATCGGGTTGTACTTTGACTGCCAGTTGCGGAGCTTCTCCAGCCAGTAGTAGACGTTGTCGAGAGGGTCTGTGGCGGCGTGCCACGGCATGACGTAGCCTTTGTACGGCCCTTCCTTGTCCATGTCAGCAGTCTTGTTTGTGCTGATGTACATGACGGTCGAGGCCGGTAGTTCTGGCTTGTTTGAGTCCCAAAGTCGACGCAGGACGCCCTGCTCCCACGGTTTGTGCGCACTACCCGCAGCAAGAGGATGGTCGTTCGGAACCCACTTGCCGGCGACGAGCTTCCAATAGTCGGATTCACCAGAATCGAGCATGCGGACCTGGAAGGTCCGAAGCGGCGTCAAGTTCTTGATGAGCACCGCAACCCAGCGAACCGGGCTCCACATTTGGTAGGTGACCTTGCCTCTGGCCTCGGTCCTAATGCGCCAAACGCAGTCTGGGTCGTCCTCGTCAATCAAGGAGCGGTCAACCTCGTACCAGTCAGGAGAGGGCCGGCCCTTGGTTCCATCAGCGGCGCCTTGCAGACCTTGAGCAAGCTTCCAGTCGCGGAAGCTCGGACCCTGAGCGACCATGCGGCGCAGCGTATGGATGTAGCCGTAGGGAAGGGGCGAACGAGGGGTCTGGGAATAGCCTCCGCGACCAGGAGCTCTGGTGGCTCGCGTGATGGGATTTCGAAAGGCCGGAGACACCAGCAGTTCGCCGTCATCGGCTTCAACAACCAGGACGTGGACAGCCACCGCCGCTGGGCCGACGAGCTGGGGGGAGTCCGCTTCCCCATGGGCGCGGACGAGTCCGGCGAGGTCTCCCGCGCCTACGGCGTGCTGCTGGACGACGGCCTCGTCATCCGGGGCACCTGGATCATTGACCCCGAGGGCCGGGTCAAGTGGGCCCAGCAGAACTGGCGTCCCATCGGGCGCGACGTCGACGGGATCCTCCGGGAGCTCCGGGCCCTCCAGTCCGGGGGCGCCTGCATGGTGAACTGGAAGCCCTCGGCCTGACGCTCCGTCGGCCGCGATCCCGGGAGACGGCCCCCCGGCGGTCATGTCTCTCCCTACGCCGAGTTCAGAAACCGCCCCCGCTTTCCCGGAGAGTCCCGTCTCCCTGGCCGAGCTGCGCGCCCGCGCCGCGGAGCTGGGGCTGGACGTGGGGGCGGCCCTCGCCGTGCCGGGGGAGGAGGGTGAGCGGTACCGCCGCTGGGTGGCCGACGGCTTCGCCGGGGCGATGGACTACATGGTCCGCACCCTGGAGGTCCGGGCCGATCCCCGGGTGCTGCTGCCGGGGGCGAGGTCGGTGGTGGTGGTCGCCTTCCCCTACGGCGACGGGCAGCGCCGGGACCGGCCGCCCCCCGGTTCGGCGCGGATCGCGCGGTACGCACGGTCCAAGGAGTACCACGGCGTCCTGCTGGACCGGGTCCGCAAGCTGCGGCGGGTGTTCGAGGACCCCCTGGCGCGGGCCTTCGTGGACACCGGCCCGGTGCTGGAGAAGGCGTGGGCCCGGCGGGCCGGCCTGGGCTGGGTGGGCAAGCACACCCACCTGGTCAGCCGGAGCCTGGGGTCCTGGTTCCACCTGGGGGTGATCGTCACCCGGAGGGAGGTGGAGGCCTCCGAGCCCCACTCCGACCACTGCGGGCGGTGTACCCGCTGCCTCGACGCCTGTCCCACCGGGGCGATCCGACCCGACCGCCCCTTTCGCCTGGACGCGCGCCTCTGCATCTCCTACCTCACCATCGAGCTGCGGGGGCCGATCCCCGAGGCGGACCGGCCCCTCCTCGGGGAGTGGGTCTTCGGCTGCGACCTGTGCGTCGAGGCGTGCCCCTGGAACCGCTTCGCCGTCGCCGCCCGGGACCACAGGCTGGCCGCGGAGGCGGTGGCGCCGGGTTGGACCCCGGAGGCCCTCCTGGACCTGGATACCGGGGCGTTCGAGGCCACGTTCCGCGGCACCCCCGTCAAGAGGGCGGGGAG
>JABWCM010000001.1 GCA_013360285.1 Myxococcales bacterium | reverse complement strand
ACCTTCGGGTACGCCTCCGGTGGGCCTCAGTCGGCAGGCCCGCCTCGCTACGGCCACTGTCTCGCTCGCCGTTATTTTTTTCCCAAACACCCTCTTAAATCAGGATTTTTCCAGACGATCCGGCTCAAATTCGGCTTGTCAAAAATTCCCCTAAAAAACACCACCCGCCCAGACCGCTTTCCGGTGTCAGTTTGCTGTTGACGTTCGCGCCCCTATTGGGTAAGGGAAGCGCGCGCGACGGGGCGCTTTAGGAGGAAGCCGTGAATCGAAAAAATTGTATCCTATTTAGTGGAGCAGCCAAAGGTGCGGAAGCCGCGTTTGGTGAAGCAGCGGAAAAATGGGGAATCGAAGAAGTGAATTACAGCTTCGAGGGGCATCCGGACGCCCGGACCCGAGGCATTCGTTTTCTTACCCACGAGGAACTCAAACGCGGGGATGTGAGTCTTGCCTACGTAAGCAAAATCATGCACCGTTCCTATCCCGACACACGACTATTTAAGAAGGTGTTGCAAACGATCTGGCACCAGGTAAACAGTGGCCAAGAGGTTTATGTGATAGGTTGGGTGTTGGACGACGATACCGTTCGCGGTGGTACCGGCTGGGGCGCCGAATTTGCCAAAATCTGCAATAAACCGCTGTTTGTGTTTGATCAAACAAAATCCCAATGGGTTAAATGGAGCGGAGCCGCTTGGCTTCCCATCGAACCTCCGGTGATCAAACATTCACATTTTACCGGAACCGGAACACGCATGCTCGAAGAGAACGGCAGGCGCGCGGTCGTCGAACTTTTTGAGCGGACGTTCGGACCCCACCACTAGTCGGAGTCAATAAAGGCCGCCGCAAGCGTTGGGTATACGATATCCGGCGTCCTGGCATGGGCTCGGGCTCAAGTGCACCATAAAATGGCAGCCCGACCCGCGATTCATAGATTTCGTCTTCGTTTCCGTCCGTTTCTGCGCGAAACGCCAGACAACGATTCGTACAATACCGCATTACAGTATGGCCCGCCACGGCCAACGACCGCTGGCGCAACGCATATCCGGGAATCCGTCCGCTGTCGGTGTCCACGCGAACCTGCCAAACAATAGTGGCAAGTTCAGTATTTGCCTGTTTGCTCATGGTTGAGATTCCAGACATAAGTCCACGATGTTGTCCTGGTTCACATCGAGGAGCAGGGGAAGGGGTTGGTCCAGCACCAGATACGTCAAAATCACAAGGTCCTGCACATTGATATTGCCGTCACAATATACATCGGCGTGTGAGTAACTTTGCTCAAAGAGGCACTCTGGTACAGGGAGTTTTTCTTTCCACGAGATGAATGCGTAAACGAAACAGGTCGCATCGGTCACGTTGATGTCGTTGTCTCCATCCAAATCACCCCGGCAACCTTCGGTAAACGTGTGAAAACAGCCATTGATGGGTTCACACCCGTCCATAGTGCAGGGGAAACTGTCGTCACAATTGGTAGGACTGCCTTGACACGTACCGCTTTGGCAGTTGTCGTTTTCAGTACATGCGTCACCGTCATCACATTGCTCATCGGTTGGCGTAAATACACAACCAACCTCTGGATCACATGAATCGATGGTGCACAAATCAAAGTCGACGCACTCCACATCTGTCCCTTGACATGTCCCATCCTTGCAGGTATCGCCGGCGCTGCATGCACTCTGATCGTCGCAGGGCAGTGTGTTGTTCACAAATACACAACCGGAGGACGGGTCGCAGGAATCGGACGTACAACCATTTCCGTCATCGCAACTGATTGGCGTGTGGATACAACCTGTTGCTGGATGGCAACTGTCGGCGGTGCAAGCATTTTGATCGTCGCAGCTAATTTGGGGGAATTGACAGTCCAATTGGGGGTCACATGTGTCTTGGGTACAAAGATTGTTGTCGAAACAACTTTTCGATGTATGCACACACCCCACACTTGGATCACAAGAATCCGTGGTGCAAACGCTGTTGTCATCACAGTCGGCTGGAGGGTAGATACATCCCGACACCGGATGACATCCGTCGGAGGTGCATAAGTCGTTGTCCAAACAGCTTATAGGCGAAAAAACACAACCAACCGCGGGGTTACAACTGTCGGTCGTACAAACGGTTTGGTCATTACAAACGACCGAGATATGTTGGCATTTGCCGTTGTCGCCGCAAATGTCCGCAGTGCATGCGCTCCCATCGTCACAATCGGAATCGATACCGCACTCAAGACATTTGTTCTTAATGCACAGCAACGGAGAGGTGCAGTCCGCTGTGGTGTAGCAACAGCCCGCAACAGGTCCAAATTTACAAATATTACCAACGCATGCTTCGGCAGTGCATGGATCGCCGTCGTCACAATCAGCTACGACAAAACAACAGTTTGGATCGTTGTTGCCGGAGTTGACACATTTGTTGGTGTTAGGATCACATGTGTCGATGGTGCACGGGTTGGTATCATTGCAGTCACTGTCGGTAGTACAACAGCCATCGGTCGCGGTATGTAAGCATGACCCATTAATACAAAAATCCGCCGTACAAATGTCTCCTTCAACGCAGTTGACGTCGGCCTTACACTCGACACATTGTCCGGCATTACAAACCTGCTTACCCGGACAATCTTTGTCAACTTGACAACATGTTGCGGTTTTTAGGCCATATCGGCAAATACTGCCGATACAACTTGCATTGGAACAACTATTGGCATCTTCACATTGAGCCGCTGTTGTGCAGGGTATTTGTACTTTCAGAATCGCAGTTGTTCTGGAGGTAGTTGTGTTAAACGGTTTGCCCTGCGCGGTCACCAACTCCGCCGTCAATGTATGCAACCCAAGCGGAACCCCGGTGTAGGTGAGCGATGTCGCCGTTGTCTTGGAGCCTACCGGGGTTCCGTTAATAAAATACTGAATTCCGGTTCCCTCAGGTGACAACGTGGTTCCCGTAACAGACACAACCGCAGCGAAACTCGCCGGCATCACCGTTGGGTAAATTGTCGCGGTTGCAAGGGGCGGAGTGGTAAACTTAATGGTTCCAGGTGGAGCAACAGCCGGTACGTCCACAACGGTAATTCCAACTGGAGATACACTCGTCAGATTTCCCTGATCGACTGCAAGTGCATATGTACCCTCCATACTGGGGGCGACGATGAGTGCAATCAACTCACTGTCCGAAAACGAAAGGATATCGATTACTTCTCCCCCATCAACATATACCTGCGCCTCCCCATTGAATCCCGTTCCAGAAATACTGATGGGAACAAGCGCACCGGTTTCCAATGCAGTAGGACTAACGGCCGCAATGGAGAGGCAGCCGGATTCGGTGCAACCTTCGGCGAAGGCAACGCTGCTGCGTATCAGTCCAACCGAAAAAACCAACACACACACAACTTGAAAAACCAGCAGGCGGCAACTGGATCTAGCCATGACAAACTCCTTGGGACCCCCTCATGGAGATGTTTTTGCACCTAACCGCAAGATTTGGTTACACCAATCCCTGTACGTCCTCACCGAGTTCACCCCGATCCGGTGGAGTGGCAGTGCATTAATTCGGAAGTGTACCGGAGCCAATTACAATGAGAACCCACAAAATGATTTGTAACTGGTTACAATGTAAATTTGTGGCCGTGGCATGTAATGCCCTGAAAACAATAGATTTTTGCTCCTGTTTTTGTTCGTTTGCGGCGTTTTTGTCATTGCAGCAAAACCAAAACAACAGGATGTACTCACATCATGGTTTGCCGGCACTAGAACCGCGATCTGAATCATCTCGCCGGAGCGAATTTCTCACGAGCATCCCGTTTCGGAACCAACACGGCCAAACTCGCCGGCACGAAGTGCGCAGCGATGTTTCCACAAACTCTCTGAATACGTCCCAGCCGGTTGAAAGTGCCGCTATATCGCGTTAAAAGCCCGCTGCGACCTTTTCTCCAAAGGTCATGTTCAGGTTTGGAGGCAGAGATTCGGTGAAGATAAAAGACTACGTCACGTTGGGCAATCTGCTTGGCGGTTTTGGGGCAATGGTGGCGCTTATTCACCATCAGTTTGATCTGGCGTGTTGGCTCCTATTCGTCGCCTACGCATTTGACGTGGCCGACGGCCCGGTGGCACGCCTTACCAAACAATTTGACACGTTTGGTGGCCATTTTGACACCGTATGCGACTTTGTTACGAATTCGGTTACGTCGTCGCTGATGGTTTACTACGTCTATTATTACACTGCGCAAACCCCGTGGTGGTTCGCTTTCGCGGTCGCAGCATTTCCCATCAGCACCGGAACGATACGCCAAGCACGAGGTTCAGACCGACCGCTGTCGTATCCCTGCTATTGGTTGGGCGTTCCGCGCCCGGTGTCGGCATTTTTTATCGTGGCGCTGCTTCAATCCCAACTTGCACACTGGATGACCATTCCTGGTTGGCAGGGCGGCTTGGCACTCGGCATGTGTTCCGCGCTGATAGTGGGTGTATCCATGGCCCATTTGTCGACATTTCCATTTGTCAATCATGTGCAGAGACGGTGGATGGGCGCGCTTCGTTTCGGTAAAGCGTGGTTTTTGGTCGGAACCCCAATCAGCGCTGTTGTAGGTTGGGTCGTGTGGGATTATCCCAAGTTGTTTTTTGACTGGCTGTTGTTTTCAATGTGTGCGTATCTGTTTGTTTCATGGACGCAAATTCCCAAAACCGACTGGGTAAGAATCCGTCGTTATCTAAATGGAGGCCCGATTATCTTACCGCTTGTACATCGCTCGAGTACCTGGCGTCCCACATCCGCCATCCCAGCATTTGACCCGGTCTTGCCTGATCCAGCCGGATCTACACCCACTTCCGGAGCGTAACCACCGTTTCAATCATTGCGGGAATCGTTCCAATTGCGAAACTCCAGGCAAAAATCTGTGGTAGCCCTAAAATTGATGTCATCATCCCGAAAAACGGCAGAAAATCGGTTCGAAAGACCGTTTTGGCGACCAGATCGACCAGTTTTGCAAACGTGGTGTTTGCTTCCTTGGTTCGCGATGCAGAGATTTTCTGATGATCACCGGAACCGACCTTCGTAATCATCAGCCAGTATCTGGGGACCACGGTCGTCCAAAACGCCACCACTGTAAACCACCCCAATTCCGCCCAAATCCCATCGGGGGCCATTGTGGCTAACCCACCGAATAAGCCGATGAGATACGCGGTTCCGACTGCGTCATCCGTAAGCGTATCCAACCAAGCTCCAAGGGGAGAACCAAGGTATTTCAGCCTGGACAACTCGCCATCGACTCCGTCCAGTACCGCGGAAAACCAATACGCAAATCCGGCAATCGCAAACCCGGCATAGGTGCCCAGCCAACCAATGGGCCAACTCGAAAGCCCAACCAGGGCAACTACTGCGGTTACTGCGTTCGGGTGCACCGGATAGTGCGCGATTCTCCGCGTGATGGCGGTCGAAATCTTTCGGTTAATGTTGCGTGACACAACGCCGTCCGCATCTTTGACCAGCCCTCGAATCAAAAAGTCCTCCGAATGCTGCAACGAATCTGATGCCGCAAAAGACTCTGTGCTCTGTTCGAGATACCGAACATTGTGGAGATCGGGTGTCACAGGGAATGACAAGGGGGGCGCAGTTGAGTCAACCCACCAGACTGGACCGACAACGCCCTGATGTCGCAACGCAACGGTCGAACTACTCGCCGCACAACTCTCTAGTATCGCGGTGACGGCCGCGGAGCGAAATAGAACACCGCCATCGATCCACACACCACTCCACGTGTCACTCCTATAAACCGGCATGTCACATATCACCGACCATTCAACGACGACCTTCTTCGTCTCTTTAAGAATGACCCGAACGGGATCGCGGTCGTTCGGATGAACCAGAATAGTCACCAAGTCAATACCGGCTTTCTGGGCTTCCAAAACCGACCGTATTACCCGTGGAATACCGAAAATCGGTGCCTGCGGGGTACCAACCGGCTGATGGATGTAGACAATCGTTGCTTTACTCATGTGGAATTCTCGGGTGTGGGTGACGGTGCAACCCATGATGGTATGTTGTATAGAAACGTCCGGCGTCTTGACGAATCGTCGGCGGGCGGTATGTTGGTGTTGTTTTCAGAGTCAGACTACGTCAACCCCTAACCGAACAGGATTCACTCATGCGAAAAAGCCCCAGTCAATTACCTGAAACAACTCGCAAGACTATCTCCGAAACCCTCAACGCCCGTTTAGCAGATGGTTTGGATCTGCACAGTCAAATCAAAGTTGCTCACTGGAACGTAAAAGGTCCTCAATTTGCCGCGTTGCATCCATTATTCGAAACCTTCGCAGTATCCCTCGCCACGTTCAACGATACCGTGGCGGAACGGGCAGTCACGTTGGGCGGCCTCGCCTATGGTACCGCGCGACATGTTGCCACACACTCAACACTTCCGGAGTACCCCCAAACGACTACCCGAGACATGGAGCATGTCAAGTTGCTTGCAGAGCGATTTGAAGCATATCTTGCGGCGGTCAGGTCGTCTCGTTCTTTAGCAGAGGAACATGGTGACACCGATTCAGCAGACGTTTTGACTCAGATCATCACCGAATTTGAGAAAAACACGTGGTTTTTGCAGGCGTCGTTAGAATAATACGTTTCCTTGATTCAACAGCCGCTCGTTTTCCGCGCCAGCCGCTTTCCCGACCCGGTTCATGTTGACGACTTACAACCGTAGACGCGCATTTCTCGCCAAAGTTTACGCCGCCAGAATTGTAAGTTAAACAAAAATTTGGGCGCCATAGACCGTGCCGCCCACAACCAATGGGATTGTGAAATTGTCGTCCAGCCCTCCAGTGAAGAGTTCCGCCAATGCTCCAGAAACCGCGGCCACACCAGCCAGCACCAACCTGTCGGGCCACGCGAGTCCGCCGAAGTAGACACTAAACAGCAGCATCGTGAATAAGAACGCGGTCACACCAAAAGCGAGCGCACCTTCCATGGTTTTGGACCGGGTAATCTTGTGTTTGCCCCAATTTCTCCCCACCCAACCTGCCATGGGATCCGCGGCGGCAAGTACAATCACTCCCGTGGTTGCGGCTTCCGGCGGAGCAAACAACGACAACAACGCAAGCGCCGTGCCGTACCAGGTCGCCGAATTCACACGGTGGTGTTCGTGTGGGTGGGCAATCGGCCCAAACGCCCACATTAGAATACGATTTGTTAACTTACTGTACCGGCGCAGAAGCTCCATCGACCATGCCCACGCGGTAAAACTCCATGCGGCGATCATCCACGCCTTTTGCCCAGAAAAAACGTGCATCATCAAGAACAGCACAACGAGGCCGGTGCCAAAATGAAAAAAGCTCCGAGTGTAATTGGTGGGCCGCAATGTTGGCGTTTGAATTGACAATGCGCCGAGACTTGTCGAAATGGCGGAATATTGTTCAAGAAGGCGCTTTCGGACGATCAGCCACTCTTTTCGTAATCGTTCGGCGGAAAGATCCGCAGTGGGCATCCGTTGATCAATTTCGTGCTTGAGTCGCTGTAACCGATCATACACAGTGGCAAACTGTTCTGAGTGTGCCACGTTTTCATATCGCTTTAGTAGAGTTTGTAATCGGGCTGAAATCTGGCTCATCCGATCGCTCGCCGCCAAAGCCAGGTCGGCTTTTAATTTCGATGGGTCTATCGACACCAAAAATGAGTGAAACTCATTCGCCAACTCAACAACATCAGCACAAAAAAGGGTCGACATGCTTTCCAATACCTCCGAGTGTTGCAACTCCACATGCCATGCTTTGCATCCCATGAAACCGGCGATGAATGCAAGTATTCCGCAACAAAATGATCCTCTTCACAAAGTCAAGGTACAGTCACAAAACGTAAATGAGAAGCCGCACAGATTCCAACAAAAACCACAAGAAACGTCAGGAGAAACGCTTTAACTTTGGCAAACTTGTGCTATAAGTTACGACCTGTTGACCGACGGGTCGTGTAGTATAACCGAAGTGGTAAGTTGATAATCTTTGTATGCTGGTAATTGATGGCTCGCATGGGGAAGGCGGGGGACAGGTCTTACGGACGTCTCTTACCATGTCCGTTTTGACCGGAATCTCTGTCCGCATTGAAAATATTCGTGCACATCGAAGCCGCCCCGGCCTGATGAAGCAACATTTAACGTCCGTGTTGGCGGCGTCGGCGATTTGTAACGCCAACGTTGTTGGCGCTGAATTGGGGTCGTTGTTTGTGGAATTTCACCCCGGCAAGGTTCAACCGGGGGACTATCGTTTCGCAGTCGGCACGGCTGGCAGTGCAACCCTTGTTTTGCAGACCGTCTTGCCAGCCCTGATGCAAGCGGACGCCCCGTCTACGTTGGTTTTGGAAGGTGGGACCCACGGAGCAAATGCTCCTTCGTTCGACTTTATCGCCCATTCTTATCTTCCCATCGTCAACCGCATGGGACCACAGATTCAAGCTGAACTCGTGCGGTACGGGTTCTACCCGGCAGGTGGTGGCCAATTCCGCATTACAGTAACACCTTCTGCAACCCTAACACCCGTTTATTTACTGGAACGGGGCGAAATCTTGCAAATTGACATTTGTGCCGTACTTTCGAGGTTACCCAAAAGCATCGGTGAACGGGAGATTTACATGATCACCAGCCGGCTGGGTTGGGATCGGGGAATTGGGCGAGTCGAAGAGGTACGTAACTCCATCGGCAGCGGCAACGCCGTCATTGTAACGATTCGGTCCACACACGTAACCGAAGTTTTTACAGGCTTTGGTCAACGCAGTATTAGCGCTGAAAAAGTCGGACAGACGGTCGCTAACGAGGTCCAGGAATACTTGGAAGCACAAGTGCCCGCAGGCCACCACTTGGCTGATCAACTTATGTTGTTGCTGGCACAGGCTAAAGGTGGCGCTTTTCGAACCATTTCGCTGTCGCAGCACTCCCAAACCCAACTGGCGATCCTGACCCGTTTTTTGGATGTCCGATTCGTAAAAAAACAGATCAACAACAAGGTGTGGGAAATCGCCGTCGTATAAACCGCCGCGTGCATGTAAAATCGTGACGAAGGAAACGGGGCATCCCCAAATGCGTCGTTCCAAGGGACGTTATGTTCTATCTATCCAGTGTCACGTGATGAAGGTGCACCATGAAAACGGATCCATGCAGAATCGGGGTAATTCTGTTGTCGACCATTGTCGTCCCTGGAATCGCCACGGCCGACCCGTTTGGGGACGTCACAAACGACAACCAGGTCAACGTGGTCGATGCCCAATGCGCAACTTTGGCTGTTCTGTGGACGTTGGATGGACAAGCCGGCAGCCCGCCGGATTGTGCCACCGGTGGCGCTTCGACCATTGATGTTGATTGTGACGGAACGCTCACCGTTTCCGATGTGCTTGTTATTATTCAGCTTGCACTCTCCGCCCCTCTCGCGAATGAACTCGACTCGGACGGCAACGGTATTCCTGACGACTGTGAAGCCGGAAGTAGTTGCTCCGACTCGGCAGTATGTACACCGGGGCAATGGCAGTGTGTGGGTAACCAGGTGCAGTTCTGTACCGCGTTGGAGCCAGGGAACTGTTACCAATGGGGTACAGCCACGCTTTGTGACGACGGCATCGCGTGTACCGATGATGATTGCCATACCGATGTGGGGTGTCTGCACGTCGCCAACCCTACCCTGTGCGACGACGGAGATGTTTGTACCCAGGACGTGTGCGATATTGCAACAGGATGTACCCATTTGCCGGAGAACGGCCCTTGCCAGTGGATCGGCAAGTTCGCGATGTCCTCGCAGAACCCCGTACTTGTACCAACACCCACTGCTGCCAACCAAGGAGCGGATAATTGTTACGCTCCAAGCGTGCTGCGTGTGGGTAACGAGTGGTGGATGTGGTACGGCGCACAAGGCGCTGACGGGCACGACCAGATCTTTTTCGCCAAAAGTATCGATCTGGTCACGTGGCAGAAACACCCAACATGGACCAATCCTGCGCCGGTGATTTCCAACGGCACGTCCAACCACGTCAACGATCCGTCCGTGGTCAATTTTAACGGCAAGTGGATCATGGCGTACACCGACGCGGCAACTGGCGAGGATGATCGCGTATTTTATGCCGAATCCAAAGACGGTCTTCAGTGGACTAAACATGGTGAAATCATTGGCATTGGAAGTGCCGGTGCGTGGGATTCCGGCAAGGTCGGACGCCCGGCAATTGTTGTAGACGGTGACACGGTATGGATGTGGTATGACGGCCAGAAACCAGGTGGCGGCCGGCATGTTGGGGTTGCAATGTCGTCGGATGGAAAAAATTTCGTCAAATACGAAGCAAATCCAGTCATCCTCAACGCCGGCGCCGTTGATGTAGCCAAGGTAGGAGATTTTTTCGTCCTTCTTGCGGAAGGTGGAGACGGAACCCACATGTATCTCGCCAAAAATCCGTTCCAATGGCAGTACCGTGGTTTGTTGCTCGCGAAAAGCGGGGCAACCTATGACAAATTTGGTCAAGTCACTCCTACTCTCATCGGCAGTGGTCTCGATCATCCGGCGATTTTGTTTGGCGGAGCGTCCGACCCCTGCTGGTGCAAAAACCGCATTGCACTGGCGTTGTTGGGCCCAGACATTGCTGGTTGTAGCAGTTGCCTAGCCGGACAACCGTCGTGCCAAGCCGCATGTAATAATCAAGATAAGGCGGTGGGTGTTTGTGGAGCACCAGGAAGCATCAACCCGTCGGCGTGTTGTTCATGCTGTGACAATTTAACATGTGTTTCTTGCACACCTCAGTGCAGCGGAAAACAGTGTGGTGACGACGGGTGTGGCGGTATATGTGGCATCTGCTCACCAGATAAAGTGTGTCAGGGGGGCTCTTGTATTACTCAGACGCCCACGTTGGAATCCACTTATCGCGGCACAACGCTTGTTCGACCTGGACATGACTACGGACCGGCAATCGTACAAGCCGAGGACGGTATTTGGCATATGTGGTGGTGCGGTTCACCAGCACAAGCTACCGGTGCGTGGGATTCCATTTGGTACGCAACGTCTACGGACGGGCTGAACTGGACTTGTCCCAGCGAAGCCGTCAAAGTGTCCCAATCCGGTTTGGACGCCGACGCGGTGTGTGATCCTGCTGTCGTTAAAGTCAACGACACGTGGTGGATGTATTACACGGGTATTCATACGGCAGTCGATTGGAGCAATCGAATCTTCTTGGCAAAGTCGGAAAAACCCGGTGGCCCATGGACCAAGTACCCCAATAACGATAACCCGGTACCTATTCTTTCTGATTCAGCATGTAATGGTGCCGACCCGGGAGATTATTGCGTGGGACAGTCGGCTGTTGTTTACAAAAACGGCGTGTTCTACCACTGGTTTACCGACAGCGGAAAAGGACCTGGAGCGTTTCCGTCTCCATTGCCCACAATGCTCGCGTTATCGACCAATGGTGTTGACTTTATTTTGCAAAACAACGGTCAGCCGGTCTTCAACCACGCCGACACCGACGTCGTTTGGGATAAAGATTCCGAAATGTTTGTGATGGTGTACGGCAACGTCGACGACAACAAGTTGTATTGGACCACATCAAACGACGGCGTGGCGTTTTTACCCCACGATGACTCGAGAACCCTCGACGTTAAGTTAGCCCACGGCCAAAATCACAATCCCGGGTTGGCGGGCGATGTATTTGGTCACATAACGTCGTACACATTTGAGATTCACGGCGCTGGAACCGGTTGGGGAGTATGGGATTTAGAACGAACCGACGTTCACTTTGGAATCTCGGCGCAAAAACCAAACGGTTGTGCGAATTGTGTCGGCGGAAACGACTGCCCCTCGGCCTGTGGCGGCCACGGTTATTGCGCTATTTTAGGCAGCACCGACCCCAGTGCCTGCTGTAACTGCCCGTCTGCCTGTACACCGGCAGTGACCGACTGTTCGTTGTGTCTATCTGGTGCCGCCAATTGTGAACAGGCATGTATTGGTGCCGGATTTTCAACCGGTGTTTGCGCCAACCCAGGGAGCACCAATCCCGCTGCTTGTTGTGCGTGTGGTTATTCCAACTGCAAAGGCTGTCTTGGGGGTTACCCCACGTGTGATGAGGCATGCAAAGCCGCCGGCAAAAAGAGCGGTACCTGTGCATTTCCCGAAAGCGCCGACCCGAGTCAATGTTGTGTGTGCGAAGAGTACGGCAATTGCGAAGCTTGTCTCAATGGGTTTCCCAATTGCACCACGGCGTGCCAACACTCGGGTTATCCCGGCGGCGTTTGCGCAGCACCATCCAGCACCAATCCCGCTCAATGTTGTGCCTGCCTACCGGATACCGGGTGCGAACAATGTTTAAGCGGCGCATCAACCTGCATGAAAGCTTGCCAGAATGCCGGTAAGTCAGGTGGTTACTGCGCCGCGATAGGCAGTACAAACCCTTCCGCCTGTTGTGCTTGTTTCTGAGAAAGTTTGTGAAAAAAGATGGACGTGACCCAAGTCAGCCGATTTTGCGCCCCATTGGCTTTGAAAAAGTTGAGTAATATCAGGTATATTGCGAAGTCTTTTTCGGAACCAAGGCGGCCAAAAGCCACCGCCCAAAGCCTGCGCAGCTATTTTTTCACAAACTCTCTGATTGACCTCCACACGAACTTGGTTTACCGTCAAATCCAGAGTGATTACTCGGATTCTGAAGGAGCGCACCATGGGATTACCGACCATTCCGTTGTCACATACCGAAATCTTCCGCCAACTTCGTGCTTTTCAAATCCGGGACACACGTTGGTCGACAGGACAGACATTCGGGTTGACGTTTGTCGGAGACGAAGCGGAGCGTGGTTTGGTTGAAGAGGCGTATCGGTTGTATCAATGGGAAAATGCGCTCGATCCGATGTTGTTTCCCAGTTTGGTCCAAATGGAAAAGCAGGTGATCGACATCGCGCTTGACCACCTCGGAGGGGGGAGCCAAAGTTGTGGTTCTTTTACCAGCGGCGGCACCGAAAGCGTTATGTTGGCTGTCAAATCCGCACGGGATTTCGCACGAAAAGCCAACCCTGGCCTCGAAAAACCACAAATGCTCGTTCCTGTGACCGCCCATCCCTGCTTTCACAAAGCTGCCCACTACTTAGGTGTTGAGTCGGTTCCCATTCCGGTGGATCCACAAACCGGACGGGCGGTGGTTGAGGCCTACCGCACCCACATCACAAACCGAACGGTTCTATTGTGTGCGTCGGCTCCCTCTTTTGGCATCGGAGCCATCGATCCCATCGCCGAAATCGGAGAAATCGCCCTAAGTCACAACATACCGTTCCACGTCGATGGCTGCATCGGTGCCTTTATGCTGCCTCTTTTACGCGACTTGGGAGCAAAAATACCCCCCTTTGATCTGTCGGTCCCCGGAGTCACATCGATCTCCATGGATTTTCACAAGTACGCGATGATTTCCAAGGGAGCATCGGTCGTGCTCTACAACGACGCCGAATTGTGGCGAAATCAAACGTTTGTGTGGTCCGACTGGAACGGATATGCGCTCGTCAATCCAACTGTTCAGAGTTCCCGCTCAGGAGGTCCGCTTGCTGCGACCTGGGCCGCGTTGCACTACCTCGGTGCTCCCGGATATCGGTCGTTAGCAAAAGACCTCCTGTCGGCAACCCAACACGTGAAAGAACGTGTGAAAAACATGCCTTATGTCGATGTTGTGGGCGATCCCGTAGTGCCTCTGGTTGCGATTCGGGGTAACGAACGTATCATTTTCCACATCGCCGACCGCATGAAAGAACGTGGCTGGGACATGCACCCTCAGTTTTCACATGGAATGCTCCCCGAGTCTGTCCATCTGACCATTACTCCACGAAATATTCCACAAATTGGTCAGTTTCTTGACGACCTGGCACAGGTATCGGAATTGCCCGACCCGCCGCTTCCCGCTGCGCTGTCCACGCTGGCGGCAATGCTCCCTTATCTTACCGAAGATGCACTTACTCCGGCGAACGTTCGCGCCCTGATGGATACCGCCGAAATCAACGTCGACTCGCCTCAGACAAAATTCGGTCACATCAATGTGCTGCTAAACCAACTAAAACCGGCACTTCGCGACCGTCTGTTTTTACTCTTCTACGAACAGTTGTTCGCCGGGCGCACTTAGGTGTGTGGTGTGTGTAGATAATTCCCCTAAAAAACACCAGCCGCCTGACCGCCTGTTTCCGCCTCGTCCACCAAAGAACTTGCGGCATAATTTTGTCGGTGATGGACCAGTCATGACCAAACCACGACGTACTCCCCAGCAACTGCGTTCTCGCGACAAAGTCGACCGGATCGTCGCCGCCGCCCAGACTCTGTTGGAACAGGAAGGTGCGTCGGGATTTAACACCAATCGTGTTGCGCAACTGGCCCAGGTGGGAATCGGAACACTTTATGAGTATTTTTCCGACAAACATGAAATTGTGCGCGCAGTTGCGGCAAAGGTGGCCGACGACGAAGCAGCACTTGTTCTGTCCTGGTTCGAAGGTGTCGGGAGTACCGACCTACCCTCACATATTCGCAGTGTAGTGGATCTAGTGCTCACGCTATATGATCGACATCTACCATTATATGAGTCTATGTGGGCGCTAGCAGCCCAATTGCGTGAGTCCGTGCAACGGCCAGGTCAATTTGTCATCGTGGCAGAAATTGAAAAACGCCTCGCTGCCACCGCGACTCCCCTCGCTACTCATGATTTGCAGGTAGCGGCCTATCTGGTGTACCACATTGTCGAAGGGCTATGTCTTCGTGTTGTCAGTGAAAAACCGTTCGTTCGCCCCAAATCAGTCTGGGTAGAAGAAATTTCCATGGTAGTACTGCGTTACCTGGGACTCCATAATTGATCCAGATCATGTTGTCGGGATCCGGGGGTAGACAACGCGCCGCAGACGCCTTTTCTGGAACTGGGGGCGGAAAAACGGAAAGATAAGGAGGCAAATGAGCAGGATAAGGGCCGATGGCTGAGAGTGACGGTTGATTGTCCAATCAAGTCAAACCAAAAGAGGAGGTCAGTTTTGGGCGCCCTCTCAGCCAAACGGTCTCGGTTGGTTTTGTCTTTTGAAATCATTGTGATTCGCCGCGTTGTTTGAAGAAGCGACTAAGCTGTCGGCTAACTACGGCGACTTCCAACTAGCGTGAGACCTATTGGTTCTGCGCAGGGAGGTGGATCATGAAGACCAGCCTCAAAACATCGCAACTATTCAGTTCGTTATCTGTTGTTGCCATTGCGGTATTGCTGGGCGCAGCCAATTGTGAACCGCCGGTGGAACCCGACAGCCAAGGAACAGCGTTGAGTGTTTGGGTTCTGGATGGTTCCGGTACCCCCATGGCGGATATGCCGGTGTTTGTTTTAGACCAAATGATTCCGACCGACGAAGAAGGTTGGGCTCATTTCGATGGAGTCGCGCCGGACTGGGTGTGGGTCAGCGTTGGCAACACCGCGTTAGTCACCGAATGGGAAGGAAGCCTGGTACCGAATGTTGACCAGTGGATGACGGTTGTGGTTAATGAATCTGAGCCACCGGTTATCGAACCGCCAATCGGGGTCAAACCTCCGAAAACCGTTGGCAACACGGGTCCAACTGCACCGGAAGTGAAAGAGGAGCACCCGACAAACAAATTGGCAAATGACGACGTGCTCACTCCGCGTCCGGTAAAACTTCCGTGGCCACCGTGCCCACCAGACCCCAGCCAATAAGCGTCTGCGGCAAATGACAACGTTGGTTTTAACCCGCCTTTTGTCGACGCTACAAAGGGCGGGTTTTTTTATCGGGCGCCAAAATCAGCCAGCACCGACAATACGTAATCAATGTCCGCAGGTGTATGATCGGCATTGACCTGGAATCGTATTTCCTCATCCCCCCTCGGAACCACCGGATAAGACAAACCTGTCGCCAAAATTTGTGCCTGAAACAAATGGCGAACCATCTGTTGGGTTTTTGTGGTGTCGCGAACGATCAGCGGCACTACCGGATGCGGCCCCATGATCACCTCAAAGCCCAACGACACCAATCCGCTTTCAAATTGCGCTGTTAATTTACGCAAGGCGGCAATACGCTGTTTCCCCTCCGTGCTGTCAACGATATTCAATGCTTCCAGCGCCGCTGCCGCTTCTCCGGTTGTGATCGGATTGGAATAAATATACATCGGCGCGGTCTCGCGGAGATACCGAATCAATGTATCGGACCCTACAACAAACCCGCCGTTGACCCCCAACGCCTTTCCCAACGTGCCAATGAGAATGTCGACAGGCTTTGCACTACATTGCTCCTCGGTCCCTCGTCCCGTATCACCGAGGCAAAATACCCCGTGGGAATCGTCCACCATCAGCACCACATTTTCGGGAAAATCATCGTCCATCCGCTCGACAATGGGTCCTATGTTGTGCAACGGAGCCATATCGCCGCGCATACTAAACACCCCGTCCGTTATCACAATCACCCGGTCGGCTTCTCCACGCCCACCCGCCAGGTGACGCTCCAACTCTTCCACTTTGTTGTGCCGATACACCTGTTTGGCTTTGGGCCTTGTCAACTTTAGCGCGTTGATGATGCAGTTGTGATTGAGCTCGTCGCTGATAACCAACGTATCCTGGGTTGTCAAGGCCGCCAATACGCTAATAACTGTAGAATAGGCTGAACTGAAAATCAGCGCGCTGTCCCGCCGGAAAAATTCCGCCAATCGCTGTTCCAGTGTGACATGTGGCCGATAAGTGCCGGAAATGAATCGTACCGCACCGGGACCCACCCCAAACTCCCGAACCGCTCTCTCGTCGGCCGCCACAAGCCGCCTATCCCGTGACAGCCCAAGGTACGAGTTGCTGTTAAATCGCAGAAATGGTTTGGTTCCATACCCTTCCAAGGTTACACGCGGGCCGTTGGTGCCGGTTGGTTCGATCATCGACGAAACAACCAGTTCTCGACCTTTTGACACATTGCGATTTTCCAGCGCCGAAACCTGGTCATGTAATAATTTGTCAACGCGATGACTGGGCATATGCTTCCTCGTCTAGTAACTTATGATAACTTAACTTAAACCAAAATTACACCCGAATCACAATCGTTTTCGCAATTGCGAAAGCATATCGATTACCATTTCCTGCAAGCCATATCGCGGCGCCCAACCCCACTCCGTTTTGGCCGCGGAATCGTCCAACCTCTGTGGCCATGAATCAGCGATCGCCTGACGCACTGGGTCGACATCATAGTCGATTTCAAAATCCGGCAGATGGCGCTGAATTTCCAATGCCAACTCCCGAGGACAAAACTGCATCGCCGTTACGTTGAACGCATTTCGATGGTGCAATAAGTCGGCGGGCGCCTCCATCAATTCAATCGCCGCACGAACAGCATCGGGCATGTACATCATATCCAGTGTTGTATCCTCATGAAGAAAACACGTGTATTTGCCCTCCCGCAGCGCGCGGTGAAAAATGTCAACCGCATAGTCCGTTGTGCCACCGCCCGGCATCGCGGAATATGAGATAAGCCCCGGAAACCGTAAACCACGTGTGTCGACACCATATCGAGTATGATAGTAGTCACACAGCAACTCGGCTGCGACTTTTGTAATGCCGTACATCGTGGTAGGCCGCTGAATGGTATCTTGAGGTGTCGGATCACGTGGTGTACCTGGCCCAAATGCCCCAATGGAGCTTGGTACAAACAACGAACATCCAAATTTATGTGCCGCGTCCAGCACATGAAGCAATGTCTGCATATTCACGTGGTAAGCCCACAACGGTTTCGTCTCCGCGGTCGCCGACAAGATCGCCGCCAAGTGATAAATGGTCCCCACGTCGTATTTTTGTACGACTTGATTCACCCTGTCGGCATCCAGGCAGTCCAGCAACACGAACTGGCCCGGCATGTTTTTTCCGCCGCCACGAATATCTGCGGCCAATATCCGCTCATGCCCGAATCGTTCACATAATGCTGTAACCAACTCCGTCCCGATCTGACCGACGGCACCCGTCACCAATATCCGTTTCATCTGATTTGTCCTGTAGTCCGCAGATGTGCCAATAATCCCTCACACCCTCGCTGAATCGTCAAAAAGACATCACGGAACACGTTGTGTCCGCCTCCCCACGGGTCGGGGACATCCGTTTCTGGTGTATTGTGAGCAAAATCGAGAAGCAGGCCGGTCACAACCCGACTTTCGGGTGGTTTGACCGCCAAAATACGTTTGAGGTTATTTTGGTCCATCCCCAAAATGTAGTCGAACTGCAAAAAATCCGGAGGCACAAACTGCCGCGCTCGATGGGCGGTCAAATCAATGCCAAATTCCCGGGCAACGCGCACCGAACCGGGATCGGCGCCTTCGCCGACGTGGTAGTCGCTTGTACCAGCCGATTTGACTACCAGACGAGGTCGCACTCCACGGATTTCCGCGAGATGAAGCAAAATGGCTTCCGCCAACGGAGAACGGCAGATATTACCAAGGCAAACAAACTGAATTCGAATCGGGATAGAATCATCCAAAAGTTCAAATCGATCACTCATTTTTCCACCCTTGTCCAAAATGGTCATCAAACACCCACCGCCCCTTCCGGGTTGGATGTTGCAACGCCGCCTCAAGTTCTTCTAAATAACGTATCCGAGAAATATGCCTTCCTCCAAATCTCTCTACATGATGTGTATGTAATTGGCTGTCGATCAATCCGAAACCCCATCGACATAGTTGTTCCGTCAGGGCAGCAAACGCCGCCTTGGAAGCATCGGGGACCAGATAAAACATACTCTCGCCAAAAAACAGGTTCCCGAGGCTTACGCCATACAATCCACCCACCAATCGATCACCGATCCAAGCTTCCGCAGAATGAGCATATCCCTGTTCAAACAGTTGGATATAAGCACGCTGCATCGACTGGGTGATCCAGGTTCCGCCCTGCCCTTGTCTCGGCCGTTTTGCGCACAGTTGAATCGTTTGAACAAAATCGGTGTCTAGTTGCAGCGTAAATTTCTTTTGCGTAAGCACTTTGGTCAAGGATCGCGGTATGTGTACTTCATTGAGGTACAACACAAACCGTGGGTCCGGAGACCACCACTGGATCAATTCGCCGCCTGAATACCAAGGGAAAATTCCGGACCGATAAGCAAGCAGCACACGTTCGGGTCGCAAATCTCCGCCGATCGCCAACAACCCGTCGGGAAGTGCAAGATGAGGATCCGGAAAGGTCAGATCGTTCTTATTTAACAAAAACAATGGCATAACTTTCAGACGCCAGCTTGAGAGCAGCAGCCAATACCACCTTACCGGTATGGGCCACTCGCCTATCCACGTGTTGTTTATCCTCTCTGGCGTTTGACCGCAACCGCGGCCCGGTGGACAACGAATCCAGGCTTGCCGGCAAAAAAACGTCCACCATGCCCAAATCGATTGGTGCCTCCGCGCACTTACCCGCAAGCTCTTGCAAAGTCCGGACTAAATTTTATCACATCAACAAAAAACAATAGTCGGCACCCACAGGTGGGTGTAGTGTGAAGGTCGTTTGGAGTTGTTTCGCAGTGTGGCCTGACCTGGTTGGTCGTGGTCGTAGTCGAAAAACACCGCCGAATCGCACGTGTTCAGGAGGAATGTACAATGAAACATTGGGCAATCATTGGTTTAGTACCGTTTATGTTGTTCTCTTCAATTCATACTGCATCTGCTGTTCCGAACCTGGTTGGTTATGTTGGTGAGTTGTTCGGACCCACCGGATTACCGCTCAACACGAACATTAATGTGGATGTCGCCTTATATGATTCCGACGATGGCATCACTCCGATTTGGTCTGAGTCATTAGGTATCGTAAGCGTAGACAAAGGACGGTTCGACATCACGCTTGGACTCGTCACGCCATTCCCTACCGGTGCGTTGTCTTTGGTTAACCTCGACAGCCTGTGGATTGAATTTACTCTGGACGGTGAAACCTTAACCCCACGTCAGCAAATACTCGCTGTGCCTTTCGCACTTGCCGCGGGAGACTCCGAGACGTTGCAGGGGTATTCGGCTGCGGACTTTGTTCAGGTGGGTGCCGCGGGAGACATCGACGTGACCGGAGTCTCTATCGATGGAACCCCGATTATTGACGAAAACGGCCAATGGGTAGGGGATCCCACGGGCCTTGTTGGACCCACCGGCCCACAAGGTCCGCCTGGACCAGCCGGTCCAACCGGTGCTGTCGGTGCCACGGGACCAATGGGTCCACAAGGACTCCAGGGACCACAAGGTCCGCAGGGCATTGCCGGTTTGGCTGGTCCCCCTGGAGCAACTGGTGCTACCGGTGCCACAGGTCCCCAGGGGCCCACAGGACCAGCGGGATCGGGAGCATGGATAGACGGCGTGGGGACCGTTCACACGACGGCGTCCGTGGGTATCAAAACCTCAACCCCGCAGTCGGCACTTCAAGTTGCCGGCGCTGTACAAGTGGGCAACGTGGTTGCGACATGTACCCCCGCTCTTGCGGGAGCAATTCGATGGAACGGAGTCACCTTTGAAGGCTGTACCGGAGCCCAGTGGCGTACGTTTGCGGGCATTGCCAATGACGGACAGACACCTGCCGGTGCCGGCCTGGACTGCAAAGACATTTTGGACAAGTCGTTGTCCTTGGGTTCCGGCAACTACTGGGTCGATCCCGACGGCGCCGGCGGGTTATATGGACCGGCTTTGGAATATTGCGACATGTCGACCGACGGCGGCGGCTGGACACGGATCGCCGTCGATCACCCCATCCATGGCACAACTTGGAATACGAATGCGCTGAATACCAAAAACTTTCGCTACACCGAAATATTGGTTCGTTACAAATCCGGCTCCGTGGTGGCCGGCCCTACCTACCCCGGAAGTTTTTTGTTCGCAACGAAATCCACAGACTTACCATACTGGTGGGTAGGCGGGGGCTCGACGTGTTCTTTGCCGATCCAGTCGACACAAAACGTAGTTCAAATCCCGTCCACCAACGATTATCGGTTTACAATCGCCCATCCTTCGGAAATCGTTTCGACGTTCCAATTGGGCTCGGCCGAAGGGGTTGCCAACTGCACAACCAGCGACAACAGTGGAACCGCCTATGTGGACGTCTATGTGCGTCGATCCAGCACACCTTTTATGAAAACCATGGCCAAAGCTTCTTGCAACGCGGTCTTAACCAACTCACTTAGTCAAGGCAGCGGGTTATATTGGATCGACGTCAACAACGACGGCAACACGAACGACGCCGCATTGACCTACTGCGACATGTCCACCGACGGCGGCGGCTGGACCGCCTTGACCCCCATCGGCGGCCACCCCATAGCGGGTCAGTCCTGGGACTCCACAAGCTACAACGGTGGCGGGATCGGTTATACCCAGGTTCGATTTCAGCATCTGAGCGGATCGGTCGTGGCCGGCCCAACTTACCCCGGATCCATCCCCGGACCGCTTGCGTTTAAGTTATCAACCCAAGGTAGTTGGTACGCCGGCGGTGGGTCAACCTGTTCATTGCCGGTCCAAGGATTCCCCGCAACCACAACCGTTGGAACCAATGACTTTTACGTAACGGTGGGAGCAACAACCGCCCAGATTCAATTGGGCACCGTGGAAGGAATTGCCAACTGCACCACTAGTGACAACAGCGGTACCGCGTACGAACACATCTGGATCCGTTGAGAACGGCTGGGAGTTCCCCATTAAGATGGGTTTACGACCATCTGACGAAGTTGTTCTTCCAACTCCCTAACCCTTTGTTCGGCCAGGTCGGCACGTTGTTTTTCAGCTTTGGCATCCTGCGCTTCGGCCTCTGCACGTTGTCTTTCAGCCTCGGCAACCTCTTGTGCTTTTTGCGCTTTTTCCTGCTGAGTCGACAACCGTTCACCGGACGGGCGGAACCACCTTGTAGTCTCGCCGATCGGTCCAATTTTCTTTCAGCGACTGAATCAGCAATATCATCTGATCCCGATGTCGACTCGTTTCCATGGGCTCCCCATCGTCGGTAATCAACTCGTCGATTCCCGGGAGCGGCTCCCCAAGATGAAATCGAGCCAATTCTGAGTTCATTCGAACCTCCATGTTTTCCCCCAAACGAAGACATTCCAAAAAATAACAAATTGTTAAAATAGCAATAACGGGAAAGAAAATGGGCGGGACTAAAAAAAAGGCCTGTCAGGCGGACCCGACAGGCCAAATTGGTGAACTTTCCGTTCTTGTTAACGGTGTCTTTCGACCAATGGCGTGCGTTTCCTCATCGGCTAAAACGGTGTTACACTCGCCGAGAGAAACAAAACCACCAAACCTGGGGGGTTGTCAATAGGTGTATCACATGAAACTACGTTTCGGATTGGATTTAGGCACAAACTCGATCGGCTGGGCTGTATTGGAGTTGGATAACAACGGTGATCCTAAAGGAATTATCCGTACCGGTGTGCGGATTTTCAAAGACGGCCGCGACCCGAAAACGAAAGTGTCCTTGGCCGAATCACGGCGGGTTGCACGCGGCCAACGGCGACGTCGGGATCGTTATTTGCAGCGAAAACGATATGTCATGGCGCTTCTGGTGCGGTATGGGCTGTTGCCGGAAGATATTGACGCGCAAACACAACTCGTTGACCTCGATCCCTACAAACTGCGCGCCAAGGCGCTGTATGTGTTGTTGCATCCCCACCATTTGGGGCGCCTGTTGTTTCACCTCAATCAGCGCCGGGGATTCAAAAGCAACCGCAAAGCCGAAAAAAAACAGAAAGATGCCGGTGTAGTGAAAGATGGCGTTCGTAGGTTGGCGGAAAAACTCAAGGAGGCCAAAGCAATTACTTTGGGAGAATACCTGCATCGGCTGCACTCCTCCGGTCAACCCGTTCGGGTACGACGAACGGCGGACAAAGACCAAGCCTATGCATTTTATCCCGATCGGGCCTCCGCCGAAGCGGAGTTTGATACCATTGTTGCCCGACAACGCCAATTGGGACTTCAATTAACCGATGATCAAGTCGCAACACTCCGAAACGCGATTTATTATCAACGCCCGCTTAAGCCCGTGGAACCAGGAAATTGCACTCTGGAGCCAAACGAAAAACGGGCTCCCAAAGGCCATCGGATAACCCACTTGTTTCGGATTTGGTCAGAAATCAATCATCTGACCTATTCGGTACCCGGGAAAGCCGCGGCAACACTTACTTTGAATCAAGCCCAAAAAGCGGTGGAGTTTTTGCAGTCCAAAAAAGAAATTTCGTTTGAAGAACTTCGTGATCTGCTGGAATTGGATCCCGACAGCCGCTTTAACATGGAATCCGATGTCCGTAAGAAATTGTTGGGTGATTCCATTGCCGATCAAATGTCCAAACCAGGTGTGTTCGGCAAAAAGTGGGCCCTTTTGGATGACGCGGCAAAAGACGAAGCCATTGACCGCATTCGTGACGAAGAAGACAACGAAGTATTATGCCGCTGGGCACAAGAACGGTTTGGATTATCCGACGAAGCTGCCAAAAACTTTGCCGCCGTTCGGGTAGAGGATGGTTTTGGGCGATTGAGTGTCAAAGCCATGACCAGGATGATTCCTTTTCTGCAGGAAGGATTTACGTATGACAAAGCGGCAGGCCTTGCCGGCTATGTTCACAGCGGAATCGGACACGACGGAAACCGGGACAAATTGCCCTATTATGGCGAAGTGTTGACAAGATATGTGGTCGGGGGAACCGGCGACCTGGATGCCCCCGATGAAAAAAAATGGGGAAAACTCGGGAACCCCACCGTACATATTGGCCTAAATCAATTACGGTTAATTATGAACTTACTGATTGAAGCCCACGGCCGCCCCCATGAAATTGTGGTTGAGCTGGCGCGGGACTTAAAGATGCCGCCGGACGCCAAATTACGACTCGCCAAAACCCAACGGGATAATCAGGCTCAAAATGACAAAGCCAAAGAGTTGATCGCCCAAGGGGGAGGCAAAATCTCCCGCGATGCGTTGTTACGCTACCGGCTATGGAGCCGAATGTCGGGACTGGATCATGTTTGTTTGTATACCGGCGAAAAAATCCCCGGGAGCAAAATCTTTTCCGATGAATTCGAAGTCGACCACATCGTGCCCTATTCCGCGAGCCTGGATGACTCGTTTGCCAATCTGGCGTTGGTAACCCGCCGAGCCAACCGTTTTAAGGGCGACCGAACCCCATTTGAAGCATTCGCCGGGTCGCCGGCGGGATTCGACTGGGACGCTATGTTGAGCCGCGCCAACACGCTGAGTTCCACCATGGCGAAACGCTTTGGTCCCGACGCGCGGGAAAAATACAAAGCCGGAGAGGATTTTCTCAACAGGCAACTCAACGATACCGCTTATTTAAGCCGTGTAGCCCGGGAGTATTTGACCGTGATTTGTAAATCGGTATGGGTACTGCCGGGGCGGATGACGGCAACGCTGCGCCACATGTGGGGTCTCAACACCATCTTAAGTGACCGCGGCAAAAAAGAACGAACCGATCATCGCCACCATGCCATTGATGCGATCACGATTGCCTGCACCGATCGTTCGCTCGTGCAAAAAATGCAGCGGGCCGCCGGGTTACGCGGAGAAGCCGAGTTGGGACGTTCGGGAACGTTGGGTCAATTCGACCCACCTTGGATCGGATTTCGCGACGAGGTCAAAGAAAAAGTACGACGGATTGTGGTATCTCATCGAGTCGACCATGGAAAAGGCGGAGCGTTGCATAACGATACCGCGATGGCAGTCCGGGGAGACAAACCCCATGCCAAAGGGCAATGGGAAGTCACTTATCGAAAAGCCATTGGTGGTTTGAGCCTCGGACAAATCGACCAAGTCGTTGATAGCACGCTGAAAAACCGATTGTTGTTGGAAGTAGTTCCCGGTCCGGAAAAGGAGTTGACAAAACGACTTACCGATTTTTCCGAACGTACGGGAATTCGCCGGGTAAAAATTGTTGACAGACAAGGAAATATCGCGCAGATCACAAATCATCAGGGTCAGCGGTATAAGGCCTACAAAAAAGACGGCAACTATGCACTGTGGGTGGTTCAACTACCCGACGGCAAATGGCGTGGGTTGTGTGAATCGATGTTTGATGCCAATCAACCACGAAAAATCCCATTGTGGAAACAACAATGGCCCGCGGGGAAATTGATCATGTGTTTACATGAAGACGATACGATTTTGATGCGCCGGGAGGATGGGACCGATGGGTTGTTTCGGGTGGTGGGAACCAGCGGGGATATGGTAACTCTGGCCTCAATTCACGAAGGGGGCGACCTGCGAGGGCGAGATCGAAATCCAAGTGAACCATTTAAGTATTTCAGTCCACGAGTTGCCGGCCTCAAAGCACGAAATGCCGTTCCAGTCCACGTCGACCCCATTGGCCGAGTCCGTTCTCCCCGACCGTTTACGGCATTGACGCCATGATGCCGCGGGTGGTGGACATCGCTCAGGATGGCCGTTATCTGGCGGTTCATCGGGGGTTTTTGGTGGTCCAATTCCACGGCGAAGAAATCACCCGCATCCCGCTCGACGATCTCACCAGTATCGTGGTCCATGCCCATGGTACTACCTACTCCAATAACCTGCTTGTACAGTTGGCGGAACGGGGGATTTCCCTGGTTTTATGCGGCGCCAATTATTGTCCGGTGGCCTGGTTGTGGCCCATCGAAGGCCATCATGTCCAAGGTGCCCGAATGGAAGCACAATGGGCGGCAAGCAAACCGTTGTGTAAACGGATTTGGCAAACGTTGGTTAAAGCCAAAATCGAACAACAAGAATCAACTCTGGTTGCCGCCGGTAAACCGGATTTGGGACTAAAGGGGTTGGTGACTTTGGTCCGGTCCGGAGACCCCGACAACATCGAAGCCCAAGCCGCCAGGAGATATTGGACGGCGTTGTTTGGATCGGATTTTCGAAGACGCCAAGACGGCGATGGCATCAATGCAATGCTCAATTATGGTTACGCGATTTTACGTTCCGCAGTCGCTCGCGGTGTAGTTGCCGCCGGTTTACATCCCACAGTCGGCGTACATCATCGAAACCGTAGTAATGCCATGGCGTTGGTAGATGACGTGATGGAACCATTCCGACCATTGATCGACTGGGCGGTATTGCGGTTATCAAAAGATGGAGTCAACGAAGTCAACGGGGAATCCAAAAAAGCGCTCGTGGCCGTACTTTCCTACGATTTACAAACGATCCGCGGAACCACACCGGTAGTGACCTGTATTTATGATCTGGCGATTTCGATCGCCCAATCGTTTGTCGACGGCGAAGCTCGGTTGTTTTTACCTTTGCCGGGTTTGCCGATAGAAAGGTTGGCACAAGGATGAACCAACCAACGTTGTTAAGTGGGTATAGACTCATGTGGATGATGGTCTTGTTTGATCTGCCTGTAAAAACGGCCGACGAGCGAAAAAAAGCGACCGAGTTTCGCCAGTTTTTGTTGGACTGTGGTTTCGAGATGGCACAACTGTCGGTTTATGTTCGTTTCTGTTCCGGAAAAGACCAATCCGATACCTTTGTTAAACAGATTCGCCCGGCCATTCCCGTTCGAGGAAAGGTCCATATTCTTTTTTTCACCGACAAACAATATGAAATGTCGTTGATGTTCAACGGCAAAAAGAAGAAAGAAAGCCCGAAAAAACCGGAGCAATTGGTATTGTTGTGATATGAAAATGGTCGGTTTTTGTAAAAAAAATGTCCCAGAACCCGTGTTATTCTCACAAGTTCTGGGACATGGACTTTAGCCGATGAGGAAACGCATGCCAACCGCAACTGCTGGAACACTGGGGTTCCGTGCTTCCATACTTTAGCCGATGAGGAAACGCATGCCAACCGCAACCGCGCGGTTGAAGCCGAAAAGCGATAGTGTACTTTAGCCGATGAGGAAACGCATGCCAACCGCAACCTCGGTCTGCCACCTACGGAGCGTGGTCATACTTTAGCCGATGAGGAAACGCATGCCAACCGCAACACGGCCCGTGACCATTCGACGGCCACGAAAACTTTAGCCGATGAGGAAACGCATGCCAACCGCAACCGAAGAGCCGACGGACGGCCAGGGGCAAGACTTTAGCCGATGAGGAAACGCATGCCAACCGCAACGCAGGGCGTAGGCCGCACCACCGTAACACGACTTTAGCCGATGAGGAAACGCATGCCAACCGCAACAAGGGGATCGAGTTCACGCCTGAATGGTGTACTTTAGCCGATGAGGAAACGCATGCCAACCGCAACTGATTTGGGTGGCGGGAACGCCGCACATCAACTTTAGCCGATGAGGAAACGCATGCCAACCGCAACTGATGGCCGCGGCAACCCGAATGCTGATCCACTTTAGCCGATGAGGAAACGCATGCCAACCGCAACAAATCCGGTGTCGCATCCAGCGTCGTTGCAACTTTAGCCGATGAGGAAACGCATGCCAACCGCAACGAGTGTTCGGATCGAATGTCGCCTAGTCTAACTTTAGCCGATGAGGAAACGCATGCCAACCGCAACTCTTCCAGGCTGCCGTGCAGTTGGCCTTGAACTTTAGCCGATGAGGAAACGCATGCCAACCGCAACTGCATGGTAGGCACTCCGGTGGCGCTGGGACTTTAGCCGATGAGGAAACGCATGCCAACCGCAACTGCCGGGGACGTCGCAGTTGATTAACGCCTACTTTAGCCGATGAGGAAACGCATGCCTGTAGTGTTTCCTCTTTTCTGCTCTGATAGCACTCTTTGGCGGTTAGTTAAATCTTTTTGTGCCCTCCTTGCGCTCTGGCCAGGTTTTCTTCCCGGCGTTGTTTCGGGGTGCTCCAATTAAGTGCCTGATGTGGACGTATTTCATTGTATTCCTGATGCCATTTGTTGAGTGCTTGCCTTAGCTCCTCGACATTGTTCCAGTCTCTGGGCCAGATACATTCTTCTTTCATGGTTCTTATCACACGTTCCACTACAGCATTTTCGGTTGGTGTGCCTTTTTTTGCCAACGTATGGTTCAGGTTCCATTTTTCTGCCCAATCTTTACAGGTTTGGCTTACATACTGCGATCCTTGGTCGGTTCTCAGTTCCAGTGCCTGTCTTAAGTTGGTTGTATCGCCAAATTCTTTTTTCAATGCGGCATCTACCGACGCCAAAATCGATTCGGACGTTTGGCTTTTGACTACTTCCACGGCCATCAATGTTCTGCATCCACAATCGATGGTTGGGACAATCGTTACCTGGCCATCTTCTTTGGTCCACACTTTCGTAAAGTCGGTCGCCCACCGTTGGTTCGAATCGTCGACCACTACTCTTTTCGATGCTTGGTTTGACTCCGAGTTATCATTACGAAAAGCCTGTCTCAGATCCCGCATCAACTTCCATACCCTTCTGGTGCTCACCCGCATTCCGTATGCCGGCTGCCTTAGCAGTGCCCACACTTTTCGGACTCCCCATTGTGGATATTTCAACATGATGTCCACAATTCCCGATTTTAGACAGTACAGACTTGTATATTGCATTATTTTCCCACAGAGAATCTTTTTAGTCTGGTTTTATTTCCCCAAATACAATTCCAAGTATATAACTCTTTCCATCTTTGCGCCATACCACTCAAAAAAGTGTTGTTGGGGTTTCGACTTGTCGGAAAGCTTAGGGCATAGGCTGCCCTAACCGTTCCGGCTTGCCGTAAAGCTTAGGGCATAGGCTGCCCTAACCGTTCCGACTTGTCGGAAAGCTTAGGGCATAGGCTGCCCTAACCGTTCCGACTTGTCTTAAGGCTTAGGGCATAGGCTGCCCTAACCGTTCCGACTTGTCGGAAAGCTTAGGGCATAGGCTGCCGTTCGATTTCTCGGTCGAAGTTGCCATTTTGTAGGCATGGTAAAGAAACCGCTTTCTCTTTTTTTCTGACGGGCACATGAAAAAGGTTTGGTCGCCCGATTAACTATGGTAACGTGGCATCATCATCAGTTACAGCGATGATACACAATAAGGAGACATCACATGGGTTATACACTTCCAGCCAATTTAGGCGTTGATGCACTGGACGAATATTGCGGCAATGTCACCGCAAATCTCATCAAAGCCTCCAAACGGATTCCCGATATCCTTCCCCTGATTCCACCCTGGGAACAAATGGAAATAGAGTTTACGACCTATCTGGATGAACGACGTCAGTTACGCCGAACCCTCAATCAGGAACGAGCCGGTGTGAAAATCACCGATGTATACTGGGACGAAGACGTCGGTGTCGTTTCGTCCGAATCCTATCACGTTTCCGGCAAAAAGGCCGACCAAGATCCTTACCGGTCTTTGTTTGGAACCACGAAGGCAGCCGATGCACGAAAGTTGGGCCCCGACGAAGCAACCAAGTTCGGCGATTCGTTGATCGAACGAGCCAAGGTATTGAACCATCCCGGACTCGTCGTTTCCATTGCCGCTTTTGAAGCCACCAACAATGAATTAAGAGATGCCGGCAAAGCACGAAGTGCTGCCGCCAGTGCGGTGGAGTTACATATCTTGAAGGGCCGCCAGATGATTCCCAAAGTCCAGGAGTTGATCGACAAAACCGAGGCGGCATTGCTTACAATCCGCCCCGGTGATGACAAACTGATTCGTGCCATCCTCAGCCCGGATTAGTCTTTATCGATGCATCACGAGCATCAAAATCACTTGCGGATTCCCTTCGGCACCTTCCATTGCTTTTCCAAACACTGTTCCCGGTATGTCTTGTGTTGCCTTCATCGCATGGCCTGGAGTAGGTGAGCTTGTCAGCAGGTCTCCGGGTTCAATTTTGCCCTGGCGTGGATCTACTTTCACTTTGACGATACCCGCCAACGCCACCGGCGACCGATTTTGTGTGGGTCCCATGGCCAATCCAAACGTGTCGGAAACCACCCCAAACGCTGTTTTGTCGTAAGCCCTGGTTGTTTTGGAAAATCTTGAATTGTTGAAGTTTTTTTGATCGACCCGTTCGATTCGGACCACATCACCTGGTTCGACTTTTTCCACCACCGGCACGTTTTCCGCCATATCGCTGAACAACGCGCCCTGATTTGTCGACAAACTCCCCGACAACAACGCGGTGCCGTTGCCAAATATACGAAATCCTTGCCAACTGGGGCCACAACACATCGCCCCGCCGCCGATGTATACACTCTCGTTGGTATCGCCATTGTCGTAACTCATCAAAAACAACGTCTCGGCGTCTCCGCCAGGTGTGCCGTTTTTCATGCAGAAACCATCGGTGGAGCCGCCTGTCGATCCCGACCAGCCCGTGGGCAAACCGCCGCAATAACCAAAACTTACCGTACTGCCGCTTTTCGGTAGGTTCAGCGTGGTCGTGGCAATCGAAGTTGCTGCCGGCGAACCCGATGTCGTCAGATATTGGCTCAAGTCCGGCTTGTTGGACAGATCGTTATAATTCCCACTGGTTGCAACGGCTGCCAACGCCGGTTTGTTGGACAGATCATTATAATTCCCGCTGGTTGCAACCGTTGCCAACGCCGGTTTGTTGGACAGATCATTATAATTCCCGCTGGTTGCAACCGTTGCCAACGCAGGTTTTCCGGTCAAATCCCCGTAGGCTCCGCTAAATGCCACCTGCGCCACCGATGTCGAAAACAAGACCCCCAAACCCGGCAGATCAGATGGAATCAAATATTCCGCTGCGTCCAACCCACCTAATCTTTCGGCATCGGAGGCCAACACCGTATATGGCACGGCTACGATTTTCTGCCGCGGTGTCAGCACATCATCACCGACTTGAATTTCAAGCCACAACTCTGTTGTCGATAGGTCCATTGAGTCCACTGGAGCCGATCCCCCCTGCCCCAACACAAACTCCAGCCTTCCGCCTTCGATATCCAGGTCATCAAAGGTATGAGGTCCCCAATTGGGCACCCCCGACATCGCATCGGGATACAATGCCACCGTCACGTCCATGGTGCCGCTAAACGGCAATCCATTTGGAGACCGCAATTCCGCAACATATCCCACTTCCATAGGTACTGCCGCGGCCATCGATGAAAACAGCAACAACCCAATGATAACCACAGCCAACATTCGTCGTTTTGTGTCCATAAACCACCTCCGTGTTGTTCAAAACAGCCGGGCAGAAGAACCCCTTCGCCCGTGCCGAACCTTCGTTTATCGCTGTGCCCCATTCTATAGGATTGTCGGCGACAACGGTAATGGTATTTAGAATTCGACGGCGGCAAAAAGATGGGGGCGATGGAATGGATTTCTGCGAAAATGATCAAGGGGATCGATTAAGCCCAAGGTGTTGACGCTGATATAAGGCTCTCCGGCGGCGGTTCCGATTCTGGCGCCTGCCATTTTGTCGCGGGTTTCCAATACCGACATGGCCAACGAAGAACTCAATAGTGTTCCGGAAATTTCCGTATTTGACCCATCGGTCACCTGCCTGGTCACCTGGCTGCGATAACAGTGAACCAACTCACGTTTACGCTCCACCACGTGGGATGTATCGACTATAAACGATGGTGTGAGTTCGACTCGCATGGGATATACCAACATCTGGTCCGGTTGAAACGGCGGTAGGGACTCGGCATGAGGGAAATTCCGAAGCTGAGCATAAAATAACGCCTGGGTGATCAAATAATGTGCCGCCACATGATCGGGATGCCGCTCTTTGCTGGGTGGAATCACCACAACACGGGGCCTCAGTCCGCGAATGACCGTGACGAGTTTTGCCAGTGCGGCTTCAACCTCTTGAGGTATCCCAGTCGGAAAACAACCGGCATCGGTAGGCTTCGACAGGTTTTCTCCCCCATACGCACCCACTGCCCAGGCCAATGGCGGCAATAACGTATCCGGCAGTTCCAAATTGGTGCGACAGTGGAGTTTCATCAACCCGCTCGCCAATTCACATTCGCCAATACGGGTCTCTTTCGTACCTTGAGACGCCCTTTCACCCCATGTTAGGTCGACAATCCCCGTACGATATCCGCGGTCGGCCATCGCCAGCATCACCCCCCCACAAAACAGCTCCACATCATCGGGATGAGGACCAAAAGCCACTAGGTCCAGTGTTTCTGTCGAAAGTTCGGTCAGGTTTGCCACAAAATCTCCTTCGTTCCATAGGTAAACGGCACCGTATGCTCCAGTACTTTGTGTTTAAACGTGTTCATCCCCACCGCCGCAGCATAGGCCACAACGCTGACCACCCGTTCCTGGGGAATGTTGCCGGGGCGGATTTCCGCTTTTAATTTGGCCCAACGTTCGGCACTTTCTTTGTCGCGAATGAAATAGGTTTTCCGATAATGCTCACCGAAGCGGCGCACAGCAAAATTCAACGTATTCTCGGTTTTTCTGAGCGCTGATTCCATCATCGACCCCATCGGCACACTGGCCAAATGCAATTGTTGAATGACGTCTCCAAGCGACGTCGTCAACAGTTCGGAAACCACGTCGGGCGTCGGAATCCCCCCCTCCGTTTGTGCCAAATGTCGGGCGACCAGTTGATCCCACGGCAGTGATAAATCGATGGAGTCCAACCCAATTCGACGCATCAAGGACCATGTACGTGGCAGCAAAATACAAAAACTGGGCCGTGGACATATCACCGGCAACGTTTGGCGGAACAACGAATACAGCGGAACACATTGTGCCAGATACGCCAACTCCGATGGCCCCCCCAACATCACGGCCGTCGGCAGCAAGGAATCTTGAATCACTGGCCGCAACAAAGCCGAAGTCGATACCGCACGTGGATCAGCATCGATTAAGGCCTCCAATTGCCCTGTTGTCATGGTTCGATGTTCGGGATAACCGACCACGGTGTAGGCGTCATTGTCGTTGGCTTCGAGGCGATACCTCGGCCCATTCGCACCGTCGGGATGCACAAACAGCAACGGAGACCGGGGTCGTACATAAACCGTTGGTGAGTAACCTAATGACATCAATCGTTCATTTTGTTCGGCCAACGCGGCGGAAATGGTTTCGGTTTGTACCAAAGCTTGTTTCATCAAATCCCGCGATGCCGCAGCAAACTGGGGATGCCGTGCATCCACAAACAACAACCCTTCGTCGGCAAACCATTCACCCAGCGCGCCGGCAAAAGCTTCGCTGTAGGTGGCATCAGGACGATAGTGACGCCCCAACCAATCCATCACTTCGGCGGCTTTTGCCCGACCCGCCAACGCTTCGGCAACCGTGCCGAGTGCACTGGTGATCTCCGGCCCCAGAAGTTCGTCACGAATCGACGTTTTTGGACGGTGAGTGGAGGCCGACAACGACGTTACGACCAGACCGTCGCGAGTCGGAATGGTAGCCGACCGGATTTCTTCGATGTCGTGATCTTCGTTTTGAAGCCAGAAGATCGGCACCGCACGCACTCCAAACTGTTTGTGAATCTGCTGTGCTGTGCGAATCACGCCGGCAGCTTTATAAAACGCAAACGCGGGTCCCAAAAACAATCCGACCTGTTGCCCAGCCACTACGGCGACCGTATTTCCTTGCTCAAGCCACTCCAAATGGCGCCGCGTGGTTTCCGAAGGATTTGGTGTGGCGTCACGCAAAGTTGCCACTACGGCGGCACAACTTGTTTTCGTCGCCGCAATCTGCAACCGATGTGCGATCGAACGTTCATCGAGAAAATGGTGAGGAAATATGCCTTCAACACGGGTATCGTTGTTACAATAATCCGCGGCAAAATGTCGAACTTTCCGGTCTTTCATCAAGAACACACCCATCTCATTTAACGTTATGCCCCCGCTTGATTACCCCCAATACCTATCACGTTGCCCCCGCCTTTTCACAAGATGTCTGTTTTTAGCACAAAAATTTCGCCGCACTACCGATTCCGGGATGGACATCGGTCCAGGATTGGTTGAAAACAACTCGCCCACATCTCTTTTGAGTTTGTGGACTAACCTGCTAGGCGGATAAGGAGTCAGTTTACGATGATGGTTTTTCGAACATGGTTGTTGGTATTTATGGCTGGTATATGGATAGCTCCGGCGGTCGTGGCCAAACCCGCGTCGGAAATCGCCCTTGGAATCGATAAGTTGGCTATTGCCGGAAGCGTGCTATACGTGGCGGCGCATCCCGACGACGAAAATACTCGGCTGTTATCTTATCTTGCCAATGAACTGAAGTTAAGAACAGCTTATGTTTCGTTAACCAGAGGAGACGGCGGCCAAAATCTCATCGGCACCGAACAAGCGGAATTGCTGGGTATCATTCGAACCCACGAGTTGTTGGCCGCCAGGAGACTCGACGGTGCAGAGCAATTTTTTACCCGCGCCATCGACTTCGGATACTCCAAAACCACCGAAGAATCATTACGATTGTGGGGTAAAGAGCAAGTGTTGGGCGACTTGGTGTGGGTGATCCGCAAATTTCAACCGGATGTGATCATCACCCGATTTGAAACGGGGGGCCGCCCAACCCATGGACATCATACGGCCTCGGCTGTTTTGGCGGCGGAAGCATTTATCAAAGCGGCCGATCCGGAGGCCTATCCAGAGCAGTTGGCGTTGGTCACACCATGGAAAAGTAAACGACTTTTGCACAATGTGTCTCACTGGAATCTGACTCCGGAAAGCGACACGTCTGGTTATCTTACATTAGACGTCGGAAAATATAATCCTCTGTTGGGGCTTTTGATGGGCGAAGTTGCCGGAAAAAGCCGGTCGATGCACAAAAGCCAAGGTTTTGGCGCCGCGGAAGAACGGGGACCGGTCGCCGAATATTTTACCCATCTTGCCGGCTCGGATCCCAAAGAAGACAATCCCAATCACCGCGATCCATTTGCGGGTTTGGATTTTTCCTGGAAAAGGCAGGCGGGTGGCGAATCGGTGACCCAACTCGTGGGTGAAGCCGCCGCCGAATTGGACATCCATCATCCTCATCGAGTCATTCCAAAGTTGATCCAGATCCTTGCGGTTTTGGAATCTTTGCCAAAAAGTGCACTGCGGGACAGCAAAATCCGCGACATCCAAACCCTGGTCGCTTCTGCGGCGGGATTACACCTGGAAGCCAATGCAACCATAGACGAAGCTTCCCCTGGTTCAACTGTTCCGGTCCGGGTGGAAGTGTATGCGCGGGCTCTTGCCGATGTGATACTGCGTTCGGTGACCCTTCCGGATGGAGCCGAATTGGCCTCCGAAATGGAGGTTACACCACAAAAACCTGCGATTTTGAATGGGTCGCTCCTATTGAAAGAGTCCGAGGCCTGGACAACACCTTATTGGCTTAAAGAACCCTCATCGCCTTATCAGCACACCGTCACCGAACTGTCCGCCATTGGCGATGCGATCGGTCCTATTCCGCTACCGGTCACGTTTTCGGTGAATATCGGCGGGAAACCCTTTGAATGGCAGTTGCCGTTATCTTACAAGTGGGTCGATGCCGTCGATGGCGAACGCCGGCGGCCGTTTGTGGTCACTCCGCCTGTCAGCATCACATTTGAACAATCGGCAATCGCTGTGCCGCATAAAATACCCACCCCCGTAAGGCTGCGATTACGTGCCGCAAGCGCCAACGCCAAAGGCACGGTCAGATTGTCGGGTCCGGACGGGTTGCAAATCAAACCACCTTCAATGGATTTTGACATCACCGCCGCCGGCGAAGAACAAAGTGTGGTAGTGATGGTTACGGCAACCGCTCCCGACCTGACCGCCGGCAAACTTACGGGAGTCATTGAGTTTCAGGGAAAGACCTATTCGGGCTCACGCCAGACCATCGACCACAAACATTTGTCTCCGATGGTCCTGCACATGCCGGCAGAACAATTGATCCGTGTCGTCGATCTTAAAAAGCCAACTGCGCGTGTCGGCTATATCGAAGGCCCCGGAGACAAAGTCGCAGATAGTTTACGTCAGGTGGGATTTGATGTCGAAACCCTAGGTGACGCACAGATTTTGGGGTCGTCGTTATCGCGTTTCGATACGATCATCACGGGAGTGCGGGTTTACAGCTCCACGCCGCGAATCAAAAGTTGGCAGCCCCATTTGTTGGAGTTTGTTCACAAAGGTGGGACGCTTGTCGTTCAATACAATACCAAGACCCCTCGCAGTGACCTGATTTGTCCCATCGCTCCGTTTACACTGAATATCGGCCGAGAACGGGTTACGGATGAACGGTCTCCGATCTCATTTTTAGATCCGAATCATCCGATTGTGCGCGGTCCCAATCCCATCGGCCCGGCGGACTTCGAGGGCTGGGTACAGGAGCGGGGTCTTTATTTTGCCGAAAGTTGGGGGCCCGAATTTGTTCCGGTTTTGGAAATGAACGATCCCGGTGAAAAATCTCTGCAAGGAAGCCTAGTGGTGGCCCCCTACGGAAAGGGCCACATCATTTATACCGGGTTGGCTTTTTTCCGGCAGTTGCCGGCGGGCGTTCCCGGTGCTTACCGACTCTTTTCCAACGTGGTGCATTATGGCAAACGCTAATTTACCAACAGGTGACCACGAACACCGTGCCGACCTGAATGAACAACCGCCGATATTGGGCAGTTGGAAAAAAATCTATGGAGTCGTTATCGGGGTGTTGGTCGTTGAAATAATCCTGTTCGTCGTACTCGGGAAGGTGTTTGTATGACTGCCATTGATTGGCTGGTCACCATTGGCACCATCGTGTTGATTGTGGCGTATGGCGCCTGGCGCACTCGCGGTGTGCGCACCATGGAAGGGTATTTGCGCGGAGACAATGACCTGTCGTGGACAACGGTGGGATTGTCGGTAATGGCGACTCAAGCCAGCGCGATCACCTTTTTGTCCACTCCCGGCCAGGGTTATGAAGATGGACTCCGATTCGTACAGTTTTATCTCGGTCTCCCAATCGCGATGGTCTTGCTTTCAGCGTTGATTGTACCCCGGTATTTTCAGTTGAGAGTGCTCACCGCCTATGAATACCTCGAACGCCGGTTTGACAAAAAAAACCGCCAACTTGCAGCTTTGTTGTTTTTGGTGCAACGAGGTTTGGCCGCGGGAATCACGTTGTATGCCCCAGCCATCATTTTGTCGGCGATATTGGACTGGCCACTGCGCTGGACCATATTGGCTATGGGTAGCCTGGTGATTGTGTACACCGTTTCCGGCGGCACCAAAGCGGTGAGCCAAACCCAGAAACATCAGATGGTGGTGATGTTGTTGGGAATGGTGCTTGCGTTGATTCTCGTGCTCTCCAATTTACCCAATGATGTCTCCATCACCGATGCGCTGCGTGTTGCTGCGGTACATGGTAAGTTAAATGCGATCGACTTCGGATTGAATCTCGAGTCCCGGTATACATTCTGGTCGGGTATTACCGGCGGATTGTTTGTGGCCATGGCTTATTTCGGTACCGATCATTCGCAGGTCCAACGGTATCTTTCCGGAAAATCGATTGCGGAAAGCCGATTGGGTCTGTTGTTTAATGGTATTTTGAAGGTGCCGATGCAGTTTTTGATCCTCTTGGTCGGAGTGTTGGTATTTGTATTTTATCAGTTTGTTGCTCCGCCGCTTTTTTTCGACCAAGCCACCGAGAAACGGGTGGCGCAAACCGAACATGCTGCCCGATACGAACAACTGCTTACCGACCATGAGCGGATCTTTTCCGAAAAACGGGACTGGACCATCCGTTATCTAAATGAAGCAGACAGCGGATCGGCACAAACATCTGTGGCACAACAGGAAATGGTACGGCTTTTCGCCGAAAGTAAATCCGTACGGGAAACAGCCAAAAAGGTGATTGCCGAAGCGATTCCTGGAGCGGAAACAAAGGATTCGGATTATATCTTTTTGACCTTCGTGTTGGCTTGGGTTCCCATTGGACTTGTCGGTTTATTGGTGGCGGTGATTTTGTGCGCCGCGATGTCGTCGGTTGCCGGTGAGTTGAGCGCGCTCGGGGCTTGTATGACGGTTGATTTTTACCGCCGTTCCTGGAACACGACGGCAACCAATCACCATTATCTTGTGGTTTCCAAGGGGTTCACGATTCTGTTTGGTGTGTTGGCCATTGCTTTTGCGTCATTTGCTTCTCTGCTCGACAACCTGATTCAAGCGGTCAACATTTTAGGCAGCTTATTTTATGGCACGGTGTTGGGCATGTTTCTGGCCGGATTTTTTGTGCGAACAGCGCGTGCAACCCCGGTGTTTTTCGCGGCAATTGTGTCGGAACTGGTTGTTTTGTTGATGTTTTTTTTCACCGACGTCGGATTTCTGTGGTACAACGTGACCGGATGTGTCACGGTTTTGGTGCTGTCGGCTCTGCCGTTTCGTAACGAAACAACAACCAATGGGGGTGGGAACGAACAGGGCGCAACAGTTGGTTGATTCCGGAAAACAGGCGGTACATAAGGTGGGTCTCCTGATTTTCAAACCGGTTGTTGCCGCAAGCCGGGCACAGCGCATGAGGGCTATATTTCCACAGCCCAAAACTAAACGTTCGTAACTTAAGCAATAACGGCGACCACGGGCGCACCTTCCATACCAACTCCACCGTGATCTTACCAACCTCCGGAAAATGTGGCGCCAGTTTAGCAACGTCCATCGATTGTTGGTGGCCGTGGAGATGAAACACGTGGCGGCAAACCGGACACTGACTGGATGACTCCAACAGGTTTTCGCGATACGGCACCGTAATCAACACATATCGTTTGGCCACCCGAACCAATTCGGCACAGGCGGGGGCAACCAACTCGACGGGCAGGTGTTCCAACACTTCGGCGCACAACACCAAATCGACGGAGTGGTCGGCAAATGGAAGTCGGGTGATCGACGAACGAACCACTGGCTTTGTCGCCCGTTTGAGCCCTACCCGCCCGAGATCGGTGCCCATTACCACGGGTCGATCGATTCGCGCCATTAATTTACCTGGTCCACACCCCACATCCAGTACCGAAATGACATCTTTGGGGATCATAGCCAGCGTTGCGTCGATACGAACCATCTCACTTTGTTTCAACGGTATGTCGACTGCGACATCATGTACCGCTGTACGTTCAAACAACGCGGCACTGTCGTGTTTCATGTTTTGTTGCTCCGTTGTTGATGTCGTAACCATTGGTCGGTTTCGTATCGCACCCAACCCGTCGTTGCAAGGAGATTCGCCAACTATCCGACACGGATGCTCACTTCCACATAAATGATCTTGCGCGGCGTTAAAACCCGTGCCATAAGGCCCGGCCATCATCTGTGTTCCTGGTTTGCGAACCATTTGCGCTTCAATCGGGAACCGACAACGCCGGAGTAATGTGTGATGAACTTTCTGGAAGTGGCCCATTCCAAGTGGGAAAAATTGGACGCCGATGGTCTTTCCCAACTCGTCGGCCAAAGTATGTTGTTGACCTCTGATTTTTCCGACACCCAAATCGAAGCGCTCGCCCGGCTCGCTGAAGCCTTTGAATCGTTTGATCGCGCCGGAGTGGCGGTCCCGTTGTTTCCACACCAGCTCAATACCGCTTTGTTTTTTGATAATTCGACACGAACCCGCTCCAGTTGGGCCGGTGCTTCGGCAAGATTGGGAGCACATCCCTTTATTGTCGATGGGTCGGCCACCCAGGTCGCGCACGGTGAAACACCGGAAGAAACCGGGTGTATGCTGGGTATGAACAGCCATGCAATGGGGATCCGCCACGATTTGATCCTTGGAAAAGGCAACACGTTTATGCGGGAGGCCAAAAAAGGGATCGATGATTACCTCGCAGCTATCGGGGTGAAGCGCGAAGTGCCCATGGTCAATCTGCAATGTGATGTCGATCACCCAACGCAGTCCATGTCTGACCTACTGTGGCTTCGTGAGCGGTTTGGAGACCTGCGTGGACTGACGATGACTGTCAGTTGGGCTTATTCGCCAAGTTATGCAAAGCCCCTGAGTGTGCCACAGGGCTTGATCACCCTGTTGAGCCGCTATGGTGTTCATTTACGATTGGCCTATCCCGAAGGCTACGGGTTGATTCCCAGTACCATGGAGATTGCCAAAGCCAATTCCGAACGCACCGGCGGCTCCTTTACCGTTACCCATGACATGGACGAAGCCGTTGTCGATGCCGACATCGTATATCCAAAGAGCTGGGGACCCTATGATTTGATGTTGGAACGGGTCACGGCGGCCGAACAACGTGATGATGCGGCAATGAAACGGATCGAAAAGGCGGCTTTGGAACGAAACCGGTCGTTTACCGATTGGATCTATGACGAACGCCGCCACGCCTTGACCGAAGGAGGCAACGCTCAATACATGCATTGTCTGCCGGCGGATTTAGGCGCGGAAGTGGCGCGTACGGTTTACGATCGATTCCGTGTCGACGTATCCCGCGAAGCCAACAAAAAAGTCTATGTGATCATGGCACTTCTTGCCGGAGCCAAACAGCCGGACCTCAAAGCCAAACTTGCATCGTTTTTGCGTTAATTTACCATTTTGGAGTGGTTTCCCATGAGCGTTTCGCCCGATCTCCTTTCACAAAAAGCAGCCGAGTTGGCCCAAGAATACCTTCCTCTAGCGGTGGACCTGCTGAAAGCGGTAATCCGCATTCCTGCCGATTATGTCGACAAATCAGTAGACCAGGGTGGTGACCCGTTGTGTGGGTTGTCCAATCATGAGGGTCCACGACTCGAGCTGATGCGCCGGCGGATTCTGGAACTAGGCGCTGTCGATTCCGAATCCGACGTCGGTTTTGATGAATTCGGCAACCTATGGTGGCAGGTAGAGGATCCCGATGATGGGGTGCCGGCCGAACAAAAAACGGTGATTTATCTCGACGGCCACACAGATACGGTCAAAGCGCTTCGCCCCCGCTGGTTGGAGAAAATCGGCGGCGGAATCGACGCTTATGATGGAATGGTCAATCCCGAAAAAGTCAACTGGGGGTTTCTGGAAAACGAGTTGGGGGTCATTCCGCCCGATGGCGAGCGGCACCATCTGGTATTCGGTCGTGGGGCTGCGGATCAGTTAAGCGGCGTGGTTTGTGAAGTACTCGCAACCAAGGTTGCTCTTGCTTTACGCCCTCTGGGCGCGTTGAAAGGGGTGATATTACGATGTTATGCCACGGTGGCTGAAGAGGACAATGACGGCGGCGGCCCGATGTACCTGATGCAGAAGGATATTCCACAAAACGGCAAAAACCGCGTACCGGATGTGGTGATTCTGACCGAAGGAACCGGCGATTCTCAGGGCGGCGCCGTGGGAATTTATCGTGGGCAACGGGGGCGGATGCAAATCGAGGTGGAAATCATCGGGCGCAGTTGCCACGGGTCCATGCCATGGGAAGGGTTGAATCCATTGGAATATGGCGGTGCGATTCTCAAAGAGGCAGCCGATGCGTACAATCGGCGGGACGGATTTCTGGATGACCCGTTTTTGGGCCATGGAACCCGCACAGCAAGTATGTGTTGGTTGGATTCACCCAGCGATTGTGCGGTTCCCGACCGGTTTGTATTTCGGTTTGACCGGCGATTGACCGTTGGCGAAAGCCCCGAGCAAGCGGTCTCCGACGTGGAACGGTTGGCGGCCGTCAAAACAGCTCGCGAAGCCGGGCTTACCGTCAACATTTCGGTGCCCCTGTACACAGAACCGACATGGAAAAACTACAAACCGGGAAATGCCCAGATTTATCCGGGCTGGCTGACCCCTGCGGAACATCCTGCGATCACCGTTGCCGAACGGTGTTATCGCGAAGTGTGTTCTCCCCAGGTGAACGTAGACGGTGGACCAGGACGCCTCAAACAAAATCCGCGGGTCGCACGGTGGATTTTTTCCACCGACGGCGTGGGATTCCCGGTTCCGAAAAACGATGAGTCGATTCCGTATACCGAACAAAAACGGTGGGTTGTCGCAGGAGACTTCAAACATCCCGCGATGTTCGGCATCGGACCGGGTGTCGAACAAAATACCCACAAAATCGGTGAATGTGTCGACAGCCGCGAAATGGCGTTGGTCATTGCGTTTCTTGCCCGATTTCCGAGCCTCTATCGAAACGCGGTAATTTAGAAGGTGTTTGGGTAAAAAATTACGTTACTCGAAACACTGGCCTACTACGTCGGCCGTGCCTCGGTCGGCCGGCCGACTCGTTACGACCACTGTTTCGCTCACCGGCAATTTTTTCCCAAACACCCTCTTGTTAATAATGAACCGATGACAATTCCGCGGTTGCATCTGGATCGCCAGTGCGATACGACCAATCCAGTTGAACCCGCGCGTGGTCCGACAATTCGCAATCCACCCTCGGTTGTTCGTTTTGCCAAAGGAAAAAGCCATGAAAAATGTCAGATTATTGATTTGCGGTATCTTTACGTCACTTATTTTGAGTACTACGGCGGCTTTTGCGGCCACTCCCCCTCCGGTGATTACATCTGCGGAAGTGGACCTATCAAACGGTCAGTTGATCATCTTCGGAAACAACTTCGGTGGTGCTTTGGCGGTGTTGTTTGGCGGTGCAACGATGGTGCTCGACACCTTTGATTCGTCCATGATTATTGCCGACCTGCCGACGACCGACCCCGGCACGTACTCGTTGATTGTCCAGACCGCGCCATCAGCCCGTTATACCACGTCGATGTCGGTGACGATGGGCATACAGGGACCCACCGGACCGCAGGGACCGCAGGGACTACAAGGCCCCACAGGTCCTGTCGGACCACAAGGACCAATGGGACCAATGGGACCAATGGGACCACAAGGTGTCAAAGGCGATACCGGGGCAACCGGCGCAACCGGGGCAACCGGCGCCACGGGCGCGACCGGACCCGAGGGACCCCAAGGCCCGTCCGGAATCGTTGCAACCGCATTTTCAAGCGGCTACGGCAAAAATCCTGTGCCGAGTAACGCCTCCCCGTCGATCGACTTTATCTCGGTAACCCCGACGGTCTCCATCACCGCCGGCCAAAAGATTATCGTGATCGCAAACAAAGCGCTGGGCTCAACTGCGGCCGGAGGTGCTGCGGAACTCAATTTGTGGATATGTTATCAATCCACCGCACCGGGCAGCACGATTCAAAGCATCGGCGGCGGTATTTTGGGAAATCGAGTTCCGCAAAACACCCGGATTACGTTTGGAATCAACGGAATCATTAACAACCTTGCTGCCGGAACGTACATGGTCGGCATGTGCGGCCAGAGCAGCGCCACAAACGCACCAAACTGGAACTCCAACGAATACGGCTACGTCAGTGCATTCGTGACCAACTAAACGCTGTCTTTAATGAAGTCCCCCCTGCTAATACCCGGCTCCATTCTACTTGGCAGTATCTTTATCGCGATCGGATTGTTTCTCGGCTTAAGTGAACGTTCGGCTCCGATAGAAACGCCCCCACAGCCAGGACAACGCCAATCAGAGGCGGCGGTCGAACCGGAAGTGCCGCAGACAGACGCCCCGACTCGGCAACAGGAACCAACCAATCCTCCGCAGGATGTTTATGTGGTTGCCGAGAAACAAATCATCGCGGCACTGGCAGAGGCCAAAACCAGTTTGTTTATCCCCAAATGTTGGACGCCGATTGTGGAGCAGACACCCGAGCCTGCCCAGTCACATTATTCGATCAACATGACGTTTAATGCGGCCGGACTGGAAATCGCCCGCGGAATCAGCGAACTTCGCGATACCGACTCCCGTCCCGACGTAGCCAATTGTTTGAGATTGTTGCCGATTGGACTCAAAATTGTTGCGCCACACACCACTGTGGCAGTCACCCTACCGCTCGATTTTCCTTGAACCAAGAGTTTGTGAAAAAATATGGGGACGGACTTGGACGCGAGGATTTTGGTCCCGATGCACGGAAAAAAACCGAGTCATATCGGCAATATGGCGCAGGTTTTTTTCTGGGCAGCGGGGACAAAAGCATCCATCCAAGTTCGTTCAGCTATTTTTTCACAAACTCAGAGGTCAATTAGTCCCGAAGCAAGGCGATGAGATCTTCGTATTGCAGTTTTCCGACATTTTCCGTTCCCTCCAATAAACTGGTCGCCAAATCCCGTTTTCTGCGGTGAAGATCCACGATGCGGCTTTCGACCGTATCCTGCATCACCAATCGATAAATCGTGACCGGGCGGGTCTGTCCCAACCGATGCGCCCGATCGCTGGCCTGGTCTTCCACTGCGGGATTCCACCAGGGGTCCAAATGGATCACATAGTCCGCACCGGTTAGATTGAGTCCTACCCCACCCGCTTTGAGGCTTATCAAAAACAAATCCCCTTCGCCGCGTTGAAACGCCTCGACCCTTGTCCGCCGGTCCGGAGCCGGAGTAGAACCATCCAAATATTGATATTTCACCCCCTGGCTATCCAGCGCCTCCTTTGCCAACGCCAAATGATCCACAAATTGGCTAAATACCAGCGCCCGGTGGGAACCTTCCAACAATTCGGTGACGAGATCCAAAAATATCTGCAACTTGCTGCTGGAAATGGAAACATCCGGCACAACCAGTTTTGGATTACAACATGCCCGGCGTAACCGCATCAACTCCGCAAGCACTTGGATTTGTTTCTGGCCCGGCGGTGCACCCTCATTTTTCTGCAACGCCGAAACCGCCCGTATGCGTAAAGCTTCATAAAACGCGGTTTCTTCCGCAGTCGGTACAACCTGAATCGTGATCTCGGTTCGCGACGGCAATTCCTGTAACACCTGGCCTTTTGTCCGCCGAAGGATAAACGGGCCGAGTAAGGTTTTGAGTTTTCGCCGTGCTGTTTTGTCGTTATTCCGTTCGATGGGAACCGCAAACCGCGTGCTGAATTTTTTCCACGACCCCAACAGCCCCGGATTGATAAACCGAAACAGATTCCACAATTCACCCAGGTGATTTTCAACCGGCGTGCCGGTGGTAATGACACGAAAATCGCCTTGTAACGCCATCGCCGCTTGCGTTCGTTTTGCAACCGCGTTTTTGATCCACTGCGCTTCGTCCAAGACAATCGTTGAAAACCGCCGACTTGCCAACAATTCGGACTCACTTAACAGAAGCCCATAAGAGACCACGATCAAATCACCCGGCCCTGCATCCCGGATCATTTGAGCCCGATCCCCCGCCCCAAAAAGCAACGGGCGAAGGTCCGGCGCAAACTTACGGGTTTCGTCGGTCCAGTTCATACATACCGACGTCGGCGCAGCGACCAACGCCGGTCCCAGCTTCATTCGGTAAGTTAACAAAGCCAACACCTGAATGGTTTTGCCCAGCCCCATGTCGTCAGCCAAACAGGCACCCATCTGCGCATAAGCCAACCGCGCCAACCATTGAAATCCATCTATTTGATAGGACCGCAAAATGTCCCGAAAGGGGGGGGGGACCTCTGGAGACAACTGCTCGGATTCCGTCAACCGGTCAAGCCACTTTTTCCACGACGAATCCGCATCGACATGGTCGATTTGTTCCAGAAGCGGTTGTAACGCCAAAGCCTGGACCGGAGAAAACCGATACCCACCGCTCGTTTTTTCCCACAGCGTATCCAAATCCTCCAAAGTCCGGCGTAACTGTTCGGACAACGCGATCACCCGGTCGTTGTCCATGACCACAAACCGCCCCTGACCGCGGTTTCGATACGCTTCAATGAGTGCACCAAAGTCCAACAGAGCGCCGTCATCGAGTACAACGTTTGCCGACGCAGCAAAATAATCGGATTTCGTACGGATGTTGATATGTAACGACCGCGTGGATACCTCCGTCGGTGGCGTCAACTTTTTGCCTTCCGCCCACTCCAACACAACGGATTCTTTCAGTTGACCCAATTCCGACAACAATTCCAAAGCAGCAACGGGATCGGTAAGTTCCCACGTCCACCCATCGTCGTTGGGATCAGGCGAAACCAAAGTGGAACAGGCTTCGACAACCGCTTTTGCCAACTCGACTTCCTGCTTCAGCGTGCGGGTGCACATTTTCCGCTCCCCGGAAACATCCAACATCACGGTTTTGCCGCCATGGCCGGGAATAAACGCGGGTGTACCTTCCCCCAATGGCCGGACACGTAAATCGACCACCAATCCCGCTCCCCTGGGAACCAACAACACTCGGGGTCGGGGATCGCCAATCACGGTGGCGTAGTCGGTCCCTGTGCCGTCTACGGCGGAATGAACCGTACCCAATTCCGCAAGCCGCGGAAGCAAACTTTTGATCCGTGTTTCGGCTTCGGCGGGAACCGCCAAACCCTTACCTAAAAAAGCGGCCGCCCGCGCTTTCCGCTCGTCCAATTCATACAAGATAAGCCGCCGGTCCTCGGCTACGACCAACGTTGTTTCGTGAGGCGGAAACGAAGGAATCAGTTGAACCTGATATCCGGACTTCTTTTTTGTGATGGACAAAGACACTTCCCCCCGGGTGACTTCAACGGGATCGTGGGAGGTAGACCCGACGAACACCGCGGGGTGGCCGATCAACGCTTTGAATACCTCGGCACTATCCAGAAAACACGGGCCACCCCAATATGGCTGCTGGATCAACGCACACACCATTTTGTCTTGGTCGGTCAACGATTCCGGGGGCGCAGACGTGGTCCCTTTTAACCGCGATAAACTGACCTGGGTTCCTTTGGTCCACCCGTCCCCTTTGAGCAAACGTTTCTGCTCCACCGCACCCACTACCCAACCGTCTGCGGTGTACTGGGCTACCCACGCAATCCGTGCCTGTCGGTTCGTTTCCTCAGCGACCGCGGTGGTCAATAACGCCTCCAGGGTATCCAACTGCTGTTCCCAGATCGGTCGACTTTCGACCCTATCACATAACCATTGCTCGATTTCCAAATCTGCATAATACCGGTCCACCTGCCCAGCCAACGAACCCGCTTTGGGTTCCAGTCGCAGTTTTATCGCCAACAGATTGGCGTAAATCCATCGAAAATAACGCTGATCGACTTGTTTGGTCGCGAAGTCGATTTCCCCAGCCTGGTATTGGCTGCGCCCATCCGTCACAATAAAATCAACCAAGTGCGCCACCAAACGCGAAAGAGCCGACGATCCAACACCCGGCGTGCCCCGTAGCTCGTCCCAACCCGCCCCCGTCAATACCGACAACAGCACCTTGAGTGACTGAACCAATACCGACGACTTCCATTTTTTTGCCGCGTCTGCAATCAATTTTTCGGCAACGACCAAATCATTGGGTTGACGACGACGAATCAACGTAAACCCGTATAAAGCCACAATTTCGGGCAACAGCACCACGGCTTTTTTGTTTGAGGCTTTTAGCGACGCGATTTGTTCTTCAAACTCGGCAATAGCCACAAGGTCGCCGCGGGCAGCGGAACACATTGCCGGCATCATTTTTGCGTCTTGAGTCGGAAGACCCGCAGCAAACCGTTTGGCATCCGCCCACTTGCCCAACCAAAATGAGATCCATGCCGCACACAGCCGTACCGACTCCGGCGCCGTTTCTTCTTGCGCCCGGCTGCGGAAGTAGTCGTTCATGCGGTCCGGCAAAATATGCCCGGAACGAACCCAGGCAATCCACCAATCGGCAAACCAACTTTCGATATGGGGCGGCAACCAACGAATAATCTGTTCGGAAAACGGGTCGGCGAGCAGCCTATGGGCAAAACTTTGTTTATAGGCCTCCTGATGACGAATCGAACCCGACAGCCATAATTCCTCGACCTGGGTAAGCAACTTCAATTCCCCAACAAAAAGGTAATAAAGCCCCCTTCGCTCCATATCGCCTGTGGGATCATACAAACGGTGGGCGGCCATGTTTTTTTGATTGTAGGCGTTTGGACCCACCATGATTTCTTCCCCCACAGCTTTGAGCAGCCCCGCACGAGCCGCATTCCATACCGCTGTGGTTCGCCAGGTGTCCACAAAACGAAATTTCCGCGGTTGTTTGTTTTCCAAAAACAGCCAGCCGTTGTCATAAACGGACTGCCAGGCGCTTTTGATGGCGGATTCGGAGCTTTGTATGTCCGGAATTTGTTTTAAAATCGCCGCAGCGCATCCACACACCGCGTCATCCATCAGCGGCCGCTGCATCAACGCCGCAGTCGCCGCCACTACATAATGGACCCGTGGGTCAACAGACCGCGGAGAAATGGATTGTGACGCTGCAGGGCTTTTGGGAGAAGATTTCAATTTCATACTTATCCTTCGTTTCGAAACCGCAGCAGTGTATGCCATGACGTGTCGCCGCAGGGCAAGCGATGATGAGTGGCTTCGTTCCCAAGACGGTGGCAGGCGAAATAACCACCTCCGCACCTGGGTGCATTGCTTCGCGACACGGCATCGACGCACTACCCACACCATTTGAACACCAGGGATAGGTCACTTAAACCCAAACCGTGGTCATTCATACACCTCCGTTCCATCCCAAAAACGACTTGTCGACACGTTGAAGAAGCCACGGTTGGTCATGAAGTGGTATACCGCAGGCCACGTTGCCACCTACGGTCGTGTTCTACTGACCTCCGTTTGGTTCGATCACGGTCTCAACGAGGCCATCAAGCCGTGTCACGAGGCTGTTAAGTGACGTTCGACAGTGTTTCAGTGGCATCAGGGATATGTTGATGACATATGCCGCCCATGTCGACGCCGCCTGTCGACACGATCACACGATGTCACCTCCTCATCGTATCCGTGTCGACTGACTTGATCGTTGTAACCCAAACCATCGCCGTCGTGGTGACTTGCCACTATGGCGCCACGCAGGAGTTTGATATCGTGTGGATCAGTGAATCTCGGCCCCAACAGTACCTCATTATTTTATTGTTGTTGCTGATCCTCTTCAACCAATCCACAAACGCGGGAATTGTTATGCCAAAAGTTGCCAATCCGTCCTTGTTACGTCGGCGTATTCGCCAATTGCTTTTGTTTTTTGTGTTGTCCGCGGCCATTCCGGCTCCTGCGTTTGCGCTTACGCTCATCAATTATACAACACTTGGCCAAAATACGATTTGGGGGCCGTCGGCGCCGTTTCAGGCTGATACCGAATATGTGCTGCAAACCAAACTGATTATCGACCAAGGATACTCATTGACGATTCAACCGGGCGTCAAAGTCCTATTTGCTCCCAACGCTTCCATCACGGTGGGTGCCGGTACCACGGGAACCCTTGTTGTTTCCGGGCAAGGACCGTCGCCGGTTTTGTTGGATGCCGAAAGCGGCACGGCCGGAAGTTGGACAGGGCTGATTCTCACCGCCAAAGCGACCAATGTGTCGATTACGCATACACAAATCAAAAAAGCCATAATCGGAATCGACATTGTCGGTGCACCGGGAGTCGGCATTTCCAACACCACTGTAGAGTTGTGCACCAACCGTAACCTGCGGATTCAGAACGCCTCACCCGTGGTCTCCAATTCAACGTTTCGCCAAAGTCAGGCCATCGGTGTAGACATCCTGGATGCCGCTTCCATTCCGCTTTGGACGGGCAATACCGTAGGTCTCAACGGCAGTTGGCATATTCAAACCCATCCCAACGCGGTCGCAGCTTTGGCGGGCGGCACAGCGTTTTTGCTTAACACGCTCCCGTCCAAATGGAACGCGATCCGTATTCTGGGAGGCACCACGTTGCAGCATTCCGGCACATGGCCGTCGTTGGGAGCCGGCATGAGTTATTCCCTTGCCAACCCGGGTATTGTCATTGCCGCCCCGGCTGTTCCAGTATTAACCATCGGTCCCGGAGCCACCGTCAAAATCGACAACCAAGCCGGAACCGGCAACAATTCGGGTTCGTATATCCAGGTGGGTTCTGCTTCCAACGCCGATGCACAAGGCGGGTTGTTGGCTTACAACACCGTTTTTACGTCTTCTTTGGACGACACCATTGGCGGCGATACCAACGGCGACGGCGCCACAACCGTTGTCGCCGGTTTATGGAACAGCATTGTTTTTCTCAACTATGCACTCGATTCGAGCACTCTGGACGGGTGTACGGTCCGGTACGGCGGCGCCGTACAAGGAAATTATTTTGGCAGCAACGGACCACTTGGGTCCGGTAGTTTGTACGGTGGGGTTACGATCTCGGCAGCCAATATCACACTCAGCGACACCACGATTGAATCCAATGACCAATTCGGCGTGCGTATCCACACCAGCGGCGATACTCACTTAACAAACTGTACCGTTCAGAACAGCACCGGAGCCGGCGTTTACGAAGACGGCAGCGGCACGGTCACCTTGACCGATTGTGTGATTCAAAACAACGGCGGCATCGGGGTATTTGCCGATCCGGTCCTCGCTTCGGGAACGTCTTTTCAGTCCGGCAATCATTACCCGATCTCGATCGACCCCAATTCCGTAGCCGGCTTGGTCAACCCCGCCAACAACAATACTTTTGTCGCCAAAAAAACCGTTGGCCATTACAACGGCATCGAAGTACGCGCCGGCGTGATCACAAACACGGGTGTCTGGTCGGCGGTCCCGGGGTTTGTTTATACGATTCGCGGCGGCGACATCGTCAGCATTCAGGGAAATCCTTTACCCACGTTGACCATCGGCGAAGGGGCAATTGTTAAGTTTGGCCCGTCGGTTGGCACTTCGGGCGCCAACGGAACCTATCTTGTAGTAGGCCATGCGTCCAACGCGGCGCTGGCCGGTAGGTTGATCGCCACCGGAGCTGTTTTTACGGCTTTGGCCGACGATCAACATGGAGGAGACCTCTTGGGTGACGGACCCACGACGGTGGCGAACGGAAGTTACGGTGGAATCGTTTTTTTCGATACCGCAGCCGACGATTCCTCGTTGACCGACTGTACAATCCGATATGGCGGCGCCAGTCAAGGTCAGTATTTTGGAACAAACGGTCCTCTTGGTGCCGGACTGTTGTACGGCAATATCACGATTACCGGCGCCAGCCCCACGATTTCCAATTGTGAAATCGAAAACGCTCACTATGCAGCGATTCGAATCGCTACGTCGGGCTCGGTCAAGGTCGAAAACACCACCATCCACAACAACACCGTATACGGCATCCTCGACGAAGGCACGGGACCACTTCTGATGTCCGATTGTTCGGTGACCAACACTGCGGGATACGGCGTGTTTGGCAACAACGCCACTATTACGGGTACCACCTTTGCAAAAAATGCGTTGTATCCCGTTTCGTTGACTGCGGCATCCATCGGAGGTGTCGCGGCACCCGCTTCCGGCAACGTATTTGTTCCCAACACCTCTCCGGTTCACCACAACGCCTTGGTAGCCCGCGCAGGGGTGATTTCCAAAAACGATGTCTGGCCCGACATCTCGCCATTGGCCTATGTGATCGAACCAGGAAACATCGTCAGTGTTCAGGGTACCATCGTCCCCACGTTGTCCATCGAAGACAACGCCGTTGTGAAGTTCGGACCCCACGCAAGCACGTCGGGGGCCAACGGAACCTACTTGATGATTGGCACAACGGGTGACACATCCAAAAAAGGACGGCTTGTAGCCGATGGAGCCATCTTTACGGCTCTCGACGACGATGCGTATGCCGGCGACACCTTGGGGGATGGTCAAAAGACGTTAAACGCCGGGCTGTATGGGGGAATCATCCTAACGAACCAAGCGGCGGCCACTTCGTCGATCAGCAATTGTTTGTTTCGGCACGGCGGGGTAACGCAAGGGCAATATTTTGGTACCAACGGACCCCTCGGAGCCGGTAACTTATATGGATGTGTCACAATCGACGGCCCAGCGATGTCGATTACCAACAGCACCTTTGAAAATTGCGACCAGTTTGGTGTACGAATTCATTCGGGAAAACCGGTTCTCGACGGGCTTTCTGTCTACGGCGGAAAAGGGACGGCGATTTACGACTCCGGGCCGGGTCCGGTCACCGTCATCGGCAGCCAACTCCAAAACAATGCCGTTTATGGGCTTTATGCAAACGAAGCCGTGGTATTGGGCACTTTGTTCTCCGGCAACACATCTTATCCCGTGTCGGTCATGGCCAACTCGGTGTCCGGAATCGTTTCTCCCCTATCGGGGAATACGTTTGTACCGCGAACCATTCCCGCAGATCGCAACGCCATTGAGATTCGTGGGGGAACGATTTCCGCTTCCGGCTTGTGGCCCCACATTCCAAGTTTTTCCTATTATATTCAAGATGGTACGATTGTTTGGGTGCAAGGAAATCCAATGCCGACTTTGGCCATTGGATCGGGCGCGGTGGTGAAATTTGGTCTTGCCGCCAGTACCAGCGGGGCCAACGGAACCTATTTGGCACTAGGACATGCGAGCAACGCCGCGTTGTCGGGGAAATTGGTCGCAACGGGGGCTATCTTTACCGTCTCCACCGACGATTCAATTGCCGGTGATACCACGGGCAACGGCCCGACCGCTCCCGCTGCCGGATCCTATGGCGGCATTTTGTTGATGGAAACCGCCGATGATTCATCCACCATCGAAGGCTGCACCCTGAAGTATGGCGGGCAAACCCAGGGGCAATACTTTGGTACCAACGCACCGCTCGGAGCCGGTTCAGTTTATGGGTGCGTTACCCTGGCGGGCGTCAACGCCAAAGTGACCAACAGCACCTTCCAAGGATGCGGAACCGCGGCAATTTATGTCCACACCGGCGCGCCGACGATCCAAAATTGTTCCCTTCTTGATGGGCAAGGGCACGGGGTTTACGACGCGGGAAGTGGCCCACTCACCGTGTCCAACTGCACCATCAATGGCAACAAAGGGCATGGGGTTTATGCCAACAATGCCTCCATTACCGGATCGTTCTTTTTGGGGAACGCCAACTATCCCATTAGCCTGACCCCCAACTCCATCGCCGGACTCACCGCACCGGGCGCCAACAACACTTGGATCGCCAACAGTTCGCCGGCCCACCACAATGCGATTTTTGTCCGTGGAGGAACCATGAACCAAAGCGGCATCTGGGGGGGGTTGCCGGCGGGATTTACCTACGTGCTCGAACCCGGAACCATCACAACCGTCGCAGGAAACCCCATGCCGACGTTGGAGTTTAGCCCCGGCACCATCGTGAAATTTGGACCGGCAGCCAGCACCAGTGGGGCCAATGGAACTTATATCGTCGTCGGACACGATACCAACGCTGCGCTTACGGGCAAAGTGATCGCCAACGGAGCCCTGTTTACGTCATTGGCCGATGACACAGTCGGTGGCGACACCGAAAACAACGGCCCCACGACGATCCCAACCGGCGGAAATTATGGTGGATTTGTGTTGTTGAACCTGGCGTCCGACACGTCGAGTTTTACCGCGTCCACCTTCCGTTATGGAGGACAAACCCAAGGGCAATATTTTGGAACCAATGGGCCGTTGGGCACCGGCTTGTATGGGGCGGTCACGCTTGTTAATGCCGCACCCACGATCAACGGGTGCGTTTTTTCAAACGGCGGTGCCGGGATTCGGGTGACCGCGGGCAATGCCGTTGTAACGGGTTGTACCCTGCAAAACAATACGGTGGGGATGTTGGTTCAAGGAGGGGCACCGCAGATCCACGAATCCCAATTGGTGGGCAACACCAGCTTTGGGGTACAAAATCTGGGTGCCCTGGTGGTGGATGCGACGCAGAACTGGTGGGGATCGTCTACCGGCCCCACCCATACAACCAATCCAGGAGGAACCGGCGACGCCGTCACCAACTTGGTGTTGTTTAACCCCTGGAAAACCATTTCGAGCGACTTGATCGCTCCAGGACCGATTGGGGACCTCCAGGTCATCGGCGTGGGGATCGGCACGGTTTTGTTAACCTGGACGGCACCCGGCGACAATGGATTTACCGGCACGGCAGACGCTTACGACATCCGGTATTCCACGAGCCCCATTACTCAGGCGACGTTTGGAACGGCGATCCCCGTTGGCGATCCCCCGACACCCGTGGCGGCCGGAGATACCCAAACCTGGATGGCCGGCGGTTTGCCGGGGGGAAACGTGTTGTATTTTGCAATGAAAACCATCGACGCTGGGGGAAATCCGTCGGTCATAAGCAACAATACCGACAACGGCCCGCCGGTGTTGGTCTCCATGACACCGCTGAGTTCAGAAACAGGAACGGAGGTCGCCTTGACGGTGAGCGGAACCCACCTTTTTCCCGATGCAACGTTGTCGTTTGTGGGAACGTCGATGACCGTCGCCGCCCCCAATACGGTCACCACCGGAACCTCGTTGACCACGACGGTCGACCTGGAAGGTGTGCCGCCGGGACAATATTCGGTGGTCGTCACCAACGCCGACGGTAAATCAGGGAATCTCGCAGCTAAGTTTGTGGTCAAACCGGTGAGTGTCCCTCCCCTGGCGATCACTCCGGAGGGCCCACAACTCGTGGTGGCGGGAGACAACCTTCAATTTGGAATCATTGGGAATTTTGTGCCGGTATCGTGGTCGTCATCCGAACCGGCGGTCGGTATCGTCGACAACAACGGTTTGTTTACTGCCGTTTCGTCAACAACGGCAACGACCACCACCGTGACGGCCACAAACGCCGGCGGAGGTAAGTTAACAAGCGGGTTGATCACGGTTCCGCTTGATTTTGATAACGATGGACTCAAAGACTCGTGGGAAACGGCAAATGGACTCAACCCGAAAAATCCTTTGGATGCGTTGGGGGATCCCGATGGGGACACGTTGACGACCGGCGATGAGTACAAAAACAATACCGACCCCTTTGTGTTTAACCCGACGTTGCGGGTGGACAGCCTGGTGGGTGGAGCCAACGTGTATGCCGACGGGACATGGGGGTATCCAGGGCGGTTTGTGGGACCGGTGCAAGCACTCGCCGCGGTGGATACGGTTGCGCGGCCCCATTTTGTGACGGTGTGGGCAACCGGTTATGGAACCGCGCGAGCCGTGGGAATGGAGCTTGCGGAATCACCTGTGGAAATCGAGGTTTCGCCGAATCCCCATTCCACGCCGGTGGCGTATGGGGAACCAACCCTGGCCGACATCGGGATCCTGACGGGGCTCGTGGGACCGATTTCCGTAGATGCCGTGGATTGGAATCTCGACGGCGACATGGATCTCGTTTTGGGCGATGGAACAGGCGGATTGTGGATAACCCACAACGTTGGGGATCAGGCAAACCCCGTTTGGGAAACACCCGTCGCCATTGAAACAACTGGCCAACCCATTCTGTTGGGCGCACCCACCGACCCCATTCTGGTGGACTGGAACGGGGATCGCCTGTTGGATCTGGCTGCCCAAGAAAGCAGTGGGAGATTCCGGTTTTATATGAACACCGGCTCACCAACCCAACCCCAATTTGACCAAGCCCCCACCTACGTTCAGGTTCCTGGACCCGGCAACACCTTGATCGATTTGGTTCGTCCGGTACCCGCACGTCCCGTCGTGGTCGATTGGAATGGGGACGGCAATCGGGACTGGATGGTGGGGCGTGCCGATGGTCATTTTGAACTCTTCCTCAACGTCGGCACCGACAACGCCCCGGTTCTTTCCGGCCCAACGTTGATGACCGGCTCCAACAACACGGCGCCGTTGGATGCTGGGCAGGAAGCAACACCGTGGTTTAGTTATGATTTGGACGGCAAAGGAAGCCGCGATTTGATTTCGGGCAATGGTACCGGGCAGGTGTTGTTGTGGACCGCGGCGATTTCCGGGCTGTTTTCGTATAATCCAATCCAGGTCATTGAAACCGACAGCACCGGCCGTACGGTTCCCATGCATCTCGATTGGGACGGAGATGGGACTTACGATTTGGTCTTAGGACAAGAGGACGGCACGATTCGGATTTTGCCGGGGTTGGCAACCATCGATGCGCCGACGGGTGTTCAGGCCTCGGGAACACCGGATTACACCGTGGTGGCCTGGTTACCCAATCAGGAACGAGGACTGGAAGGGTATAAAATCTACCGCGCAACTGCCGAAGAAGGGCCGTATATTCCGTGGAGCGTAGTCGGCTTGGAAACCACGCTGTTTAAGGATTTCCAGGTGGAACTGGATACACCTTATTGGTACAAAGTGACCGCTTTTTCGGCGTTGGGGGAAAGTGCACCATCGACGGTGGTGATGGCCAAAGCCGAACCGATTGTAGCAATGGCCATCACACCTCCGGGCCCCCACAAGGTGGTCACCGGAGGAACACTCCAGTTGGCGGCCACCGGAGGAATCACACCCTACTTTTGGATTGTGACCAACGACAACGCGGGATGGATCGATGACGACGGGTTGTTTACGGCCACCGGTTTCCCGACGGTGAATCAAACGTCGATCGTCATTGTTTTGGATGCGCTGAACAATGCGGCCCTCAGTGGGGTGATTACGGTGCCGTGGGATTACGATCAGGACGGCTTAGGGGATCATTGGGAACTCGATTATGGATTTGATCCCACGATTGCCAATGGTGCGGACGATCCCGATGGCGATGGATTAAAAAATGACAAAGAATATCAACTCAATACCGACCCGTTACATCCCGACACCGATGGGGACCAACTGGAAGATGGTTACGAGGTCAACGTGGGGTTGGACCCATTGGTGGATGATTCGTTGGCCGACCCGGATGGGGATGGGTTGTCGAACTTAAAAGAAATGGAGCTTGGAACGTTGCCGTTTGTGGATGACCGCAAAACCGACCACGACGGGGACTTTATGTTTACTGCGTGGGAAGCGTTACAAGGGACGGATCCGTTTGTGTTTGATGCATCAGACGATCCCGATGGGGACGGATTACCCAACCTCGTGGAGCACGAAAACACCACGCCCCCGACGGTCGACAACCTTACTTTGACCGACCAGGATAACGATGGAATGCCGGATATGTACGAACAGGCGGTGGGGCTGCACCCCTTGATCGCCGATTTCTGGACCGACCCCGATTTGGATTTGATGCCGACGGGAATTGAGTATTTAAATGGAACGTCCCCTTATGTTCCCAACTCGGCGTTGTTGGATGGGGACGGTGACGGGCTGCCTACACGGTGGGAGGCGGCTTACGGAACGGACTGGAATACCGCCGATGCGACAGCCGATCCGGATTTGGATGCGATTCCCAACACGTTGGAATTTTTGTCGGGGTTGTTGCCCTTGACCCACACCGATCTACTGACCGATACCGACCAAGATGGGTTGCCGGATCGGTACGAACGGGTGATGGGGAGAAACCCACTGGTGGCCAACGCCGGCAATGACCCGGACCAGGACGACAAACCGGATTTGTTGGAAATGACCAGCGGGGCCAACCCGGATGTTGCCAACACCCAATATGGGGACATGGACGGCGATGGAATGCCCAACTACTGGGAACGGGCGTTTGCACCCGATTTGAATTGGCAGGTTGATGACGCTTTGGGGAACCCGGATTTTGACAACATCAAAAGTATTGTGGAATGGCTCGACGGAACAAGCCCGATGCAGCAAGCCAACGACACCGACAATGATGATATGGCGGATATTTGGGAGTTGGCGTGGGGAGTCGATGATCCGCAGGGGAACCCGGATAATGACATTTTTGTGAATCTCAATGAGTTTTTGGACGGCACCAACCCGCTGAAAGTCGACCCTTATACGATTGTATTGACCCCCACTTTACCCATCGTCATGGTGGGGGAAACCATTCAATTCGCCGTTGGGGCTTCGGTTGCACCCCTGGTGTGGGCCACCAGCGATAACGCCGTCGCTACGATAGACGGTCAGGGTAAGTTAACGGGCGTGAGTTTGGGGTGGGTCGAAGTGACGGTCACCGACCAAAACGCCCAAGTGGGCACAACACTGGCATTTGTGTATCCAAAAGCGGGACTGGAAAATATTCCTCTGGTCGTAGCTCCGATTGCAAATCAAATCGTTGTCGCCGGCGATACGGTGGATTTTGAGGCATTTGGCGGGGAGCCCCCTTACAGTTGGTCCGTGCTCAACCCGAATTGGGCGACGGTCAATACCAACGGCGTTTTTGTGGCAAAAGGCAGCCAAACCCAATCGGTAACCACCCGGGTTGTGGTTCAAGATTCAAACGGCGCGTCGGTCCAAAGCGGTATCTTAACGATTCCGTACGACCATGACGGCGACGGGATGAACGACGCTTGGGAAGTGATTTTTGGCCTGGACCCACATCAAAATGACGCGGTGTTTGATCCCGATCACGATGGTTCCAACAACATTTGTGAGTGGCTGGAAAAAACCAACCCCCACGATCCGGGACAGGCCGTACCCTGTGAGTCGAACTGCTGTGAAGGCGGGCTGCTTCCGGGATGTAACGATCCCGGAGTTCAAACCTGCGTTTGTGGTTTTGACCCCGCCTGTTGCCTGTTGGCGTGGGACGACGAATGCGCCGATATCGCTTCGGAAGCCTGCGGCGGCGGGTGCTGCGGCAACGGCGTATGCACTCTTGATGAGTCCTGTGCAACCTGTTCGGCGGACTGCGGCCCGTGCCAAGTATGCAGCCTTGAACTTGTCGGCGACGTCAACGGCGACAACTTCATCAACGTATCGGATACCCAGTGCGGTATTTTGACGTCGTTGTGGGTGTTGGATAACCAAAGCGGTCCGCCGCCGGGTTGTCTCAAAGCCGGAAACCCCAAATACGCCAACGTGGACTGTGATAGTTCGGTCACGATTGTAGATGTTAACTTAATCATTTCTTTGGCGCTGGGAGCACCGCTCAATCCACTCATCGACGCCAACGCCAACAAATGCCCCGATAGTTGCGAATTGTAACCCCGTCGTTGCCGATTGACACACCGGTCCCAACGGAAGTACCGTAAGGTTCAGAACAGACGGCGTAACGTTTTTGGGAAAAGGATCAACCTTGGCCCGTGGCGATGCCCTTTGGAAGGAGCCGGAACATGAACGGGTTAATCCGAACATTGATTTTGTTGGGAAGTTGTTTGGTGGTGGTCTCGGCAACGGCAGCGCCGGTCACGTTGTCTTATGTTGGAGAATTACGCACCGTCAACAACATGGCGTTTGACGGAAACGTCAGCGCTGTAGTGGAGCTATATGTTGTTCCAACCGGCGGAAATGCCGCCTGGAGTGAAAATCTCGGCACGGTGGAAGTAAACCAGGGACGATTTGATGTCGTTCTGGGTGCGGTGGACCCCGATGGTCTGGAAACCACGCTGTGGTCATCCGACCAACTGTATCTGCAATTTACCATTGCCGGCGAAGTGTTGGGGCCACGACAACAAGTGTTGTCGGTACCCTTTGCGGTGTTGGCGCGCAATAGTGATCAACTTGGAGGGATTGGACCCGATGGTTTTGTCCAACAAGACGCAAACGGAAATATCAGCGTTGGAGCGATCCAGGTAGGCGAGATCGCGGTGATTGATGCGTCCGGAAACTGGGTCGGATCTCCTTCCGGCCTGGTCGGGCCGCAGGGACCAGCCGGACCTACAGGACCCGCGGGAGCAACGGGAGCAACGGGAGCAGTCGGAGCGACGGGACCACAAGGACCGATTGGGGCGACCGGGCCGCAGGGACCGGCAGGGCCAACCGGACCAACCGGACCAACCGGACCAACCGGACTCACTGGGGCCACCGGAGCGACGGGACCGCAAGGACCTCAGGGGCCCATGGGCGGCAACCCGAAAACCACGATTTGGAACACGTCAACCGACGGAAGTTATAGTTTACGGACGATTTTTGATAACGCTCGAATCGGTGGTCTTCCACACGGGGTATATGACTGCGTGCTGCGCACCAACAACGAAGCCCATTGGACCGGGCGAAGGTTTGTGGCAGCCGTCAATCTTTATACCGGATCGGATTCCTATCCCCACAAATTCCACGATGTTGTCGACATTCAAGCGGGACCGGCAGGTTGCTCGGGTGGATTGACGAGTTTTGACGGGTCGACGGGAACCTTCTCGTTTGTTTCCGGAAATTGTATTCAAGCCATCAAGTTGGTTTGTACCGACATCGACTAACTTACCAAAAGAAGGAACCGGATGATGATAAACCCCAATGGTACGGCATTAAAACCCTTTGCTCCCGGCATTTTGCTCGCGTTGTTTACCATTTTGTTTGGGTTTGGAATCGGAGTCGTTTTTGGTGCGGCCGAAGATTCCATGAAAGCAGCACTCACCGACTCCGGAAAAGCAGTATTGGACACCGTGTATCAAGGAGATGTCGCAAAAATGGAGGGCGTTGTGGGCAAATCGTGGAGTTATGTCAAACGTGCTCACTTACACGCCGGTGCAATTGGGACTTCGGCATTGGCAACGACGGTGGTGTTGTTTTTGTTGGGAACGCCACGGCGCCTGGAACGGTGGTCGGCTACCGCGTTCGGCGCCGGCGCGTTGCTGTATTCCGTATTTTGGCTGGCGGCAGCGTTTCGGGCACCGGGGCTGGGGAGTACCGACTTGGCAAAAGATTCGTTGGCATGGATTGCCCTACCCGGCTCCGCGTTGGCGGTGTTGGGTTTATGCGGAGCCATCATCGCCATATTTCGGCGGGTCGTATTCATACCCAAATGAGTTGTCGAGCGGTACGACCACATTCAGTCAAACAACGCCTGCAACAGCATTCGCCCACTGGAATGCCCGACCGGAACAAGTTCGAGCAGCAGTTCCCCCAAGGCGTGGTGCCGTAAGACATGGGGGCCAGCACGATGGTCGGTGTGGTCTTCCGATTCAAATAACAGCCAATAACAGGGTATGTTGCCATTTAACGACGGGCGACACCCCAAGTCGTGGGTTCGAACAAGGCGGAGTGAAATCTGGGTGTCGTTGACCGTTCGACCCGCAAATACAGTGCCCGTCTGAGTCTCAAACGCCAGATACGGAAGTCGTTGCATATTCTGAACCCTTGTTTTGGGGGAAACGCCATTCCATAAACCAATACGGACCATGTTTTTCCAGTTCCGTAAATCCGAGATGGTCGGCAAGCTGTTTCAGGGGGTTGTCGGCTTCGGCATGGAGCCGTACCGGCAAACGCATCCGTTCACTGTTGTGTAAAATGTCTTGGAGCACGGTTTCTCGAAGGTCGGTATGTTGAAATTCGGGTAACAAAACAAGATCCACTACCCGTATTTCAAAGTCAGTGCGCCGAATGATCAATCGCCCCACCCACTTCCGCTTATGTTCGATCACATACTCAACGGCGGTTGGATAAGTCGCCCGAAACGAGGCTTCTTGGTCAAGAAATTGTTGATAGAGAAACGCCCGTTGTGCATCGATGTTCCACAATTGGAGTTTGTAATTCGGCTGATAAGTTAACGCGAATAACGTAAATAAAAACAAGTCGTCCCCGGGTTCGACGGGGCGCAAATCGTAATGAATGGGTTCTGCCAACATACCCGGGACCTCCACAACGTTGCCGCGAGAAGGTACAAAGCAAAGTGAGTGCCAAGTTTTTTCGGCAAGCGGATGGAATTTGTTTTGACCACAACGGGGGAAATGGTTGTGGTTCTATTGATGATAGGGGACGACCGCAGGAAACTTGACGGAGTGATCACCGGAATCAAACCATGTGATCACAGTGTGATCCTATTCGGGGGATGGGAGATCACAGACGTGGAATAGATATTCGTTGGAGGATATAGGAGTCAAAAAAAGTGGGTCGGGCAAACAGCGGTGTTTTACGAACTAAAATCGATTTAGAAATTGGGTTCGATTTCCCACACGGTATAAATCGACCGGGTTTGGCCCAAACGACCATCGTCGGAACTGTTCGGATTGTAGATCGCAAACGGGCGGTTTCCGGTATCGTTGTTGGGGCAGAAGTATCGGAATACCATCGTTTGGGGTCCGGTGGTGGTATGACCCGTGATCACCGCTCTCGTGGGAAAGGTTTTCGCATGTGGGTCCGCCGTATACTGGAGTCCTTGACCCAATACTTCGGTCCCGGAACCCAATTTCCATCCTTGCTGCATCGATCCGCTGGCATTGGTATGACCGGAAATAGAGCCTTCGATCAACAAAATGCTGGTTGGAGATTTTTTGTTGACGGTAAATGATTCCATGACGATGCTCGCCGCACCGCCAAGCGACTTTCGAGTCGCCGATTCAAATACCGTGACCCCGATAATCGGGGTAATCCCTTTGAGCAACGAACCATCGCCCTGAAATCCAGTCGCTTTGACCATGCCGGTCGCCTGAATATCTCCGGCCACGTCCAATTTACCGTTGATCTTGATATGGTTGGACCGAACCGCGTCGTATTCGACGTCAAATTTCTGCAAGACTCCAACCACCGTGCCGGGAGCCGCATCTTGGGTGGTATCGGTAATGGTTAACGTCCACGTACCGGCAACGTTTTTGGTGAGCAACGCGCCCAACGCCGGGAGGTTCCCCGGGGTCCAGGTGTCGGCATAAATGCCCGCATTTAACTTACCACTTGCGTTGTTATATACCGTAATTGCACCCACACCGGTCCCCGCCGGCGGCACCAAAATCACTTCGACAAAACTGTTCAACGTCAACGTAAATTGGGTGTAAATCGTGAGATCCGTCATATAACTGTTGGACCCTTCAGCAGCCGTCACCGTCGCCTGCGCGCCCAACCCAGGATAATCCGTGACGTTTTGTACCGGCCCAGTCCAGCTCGATTTCACATCGGCAAACTCGTTCGACATACCGCCGTTGGAAACCCAGGCCAAACCGTTGGTCGGTAACGCCGCGTTGGCAACTTTGTCGGTCTTTTTTACAAAATTACCCGCCAACACGCCACCTAAAGACAATGCGTCATCGGCTTTGATGGCATACGGTACCGAAGTCAACATCTGCCGCGGCATCATCGGTTCTCCGTCCAACGTAAACTGAATCCACACGTCATCATTCGTTTTGATCACGTTGGACAAAGCGGCATCATTGAGTGCAATCCGCAGCAAACCACTTTCCACTACAATGGTCCCAAAATCCTGTTCCAGCAGATTCGTTCCACCCGTAGCCGCGTTCCATAAACTTGTTATCACATCCACTTCGCCGTCATACGGCATCCCGTTTTGTGCCTCAAGCCGCCCGGAATAAGTTACCGTCATGGGTACCGCAAAAGCGGAAGAAATGGCCAGCAGCCCGCACGTCGTGGCCGCCCAAATCATCATGAATCGTTTCATCGCAGTTTCTCCTCGGACAACATGTGCTATTCGCCTGTGGCCGGCTCAATGCCAATCGCCTGTGGTCGCAACGTAAAATTGGAATTCGCGGAACTTCCGCTGCTTTCCGATCCCGACGCAATTGCTGTTAACTTAAACTTTGAATTCTGGGATTGCCCCGCAAAAGAACCAATACCCGAATCCAGTGTATCCGGGATTTCACACGCATCCGGACACGAATCCCCATCCGCATCCAACGACGGGTCCAACGGCAATTGTACGGCGTGATAAATCAACACCAACAAATCCGACACATCCAGGTTGTTGCTGCAATCGATGTCGACTGCGACCAGCGGATACGCCAAACACGCGGGCGGTGAAACAATGTTGTTGAGCCCATTCAGTACGGCGTAAATCCCGCATTGCAGGTCCACGACATTGGTGGTGCCGTCACCGTTGAGATCACCCCGTGGTGTCAAACACTGCGCGGAAACCGACGACGAAGACGCAGCCGTAAGCAACGCCACCGACAAACAAAAAAGCAGGGATCGAGCAAAACGGCGCCCCGATTTTGAACTGATCTTCATATGATTCCTCCTCCGCTTATGGGGTTCCCGCGTGTTTGATGTTGAAATGGCTCCAGGTCGGCCCCGCGTAAAAACTGCGATGGGGCTCCGTAGAACTGCAATTGGAACGGGCCATTACCCGGACTTTGTCGTTGGCGTTGAGCAACAATGTACCTTCAAGCCGGGCCATGTTTTCCAGGTTTGCCGGCACCCGGGTTTCGCTTCCTCTCAACGTGTTTCCGTTGACCTGAAGATACGCATCATGCCGTGTTCCACAATTGTTTCGATTCCAGGTATACCAAGTAATGGTGTACCACCCCTTTTGTAATACCGTCACTTCACCCAAAGCGGCATCCACGCTGAACCAACCCGCAGGCGGATCCCCCGCTTTTCCATCAAGGCAATAAGGAATCAAAACACCGTCGCTGCCGCCATGGGAAACACACCAGCCATCAAACATGATGGGTTTGGCCATGGCAGTGCCCATGGTTGTCAGATTTCCACCCACGACCAGGTTGCCGCCAAACGTTCCGTGGCCGCCAACCGTCAGATCACCGGATACGTCCAGTTTGCCGGAAAGACCGATATGGTCGGAGCGGACCACGTCGTAATTAAGCGAAAATCCCTCTAATTTACCAACCGACGTGCCCGGAGCGGCATCATCGGTGGTATCGATAATCGACAACGTCCAGACTCCCGACAACTTTTTCCCCAATAGCGCAGTCAATGCCGGCGTATTGCCCGGGGTCCACGATTGAGCATAACTGCCGGGGTTGATTTTGGCCGAATCGTTGACCAAAGTAATGGCACCCAATCCCGACGAAGCAGGCGGGGTCAGCACCATCTGAATAAAGCTGCCAAACGTCAATGAATACTGGGTGTAAACCGTCAACGAAGTAATATAACTATCGCCGGTTTCCGCGGTGTTAAACGTCAACGTCGCAGCCGGATCCGGAGCATCCATGATGTTTTTGAACGTGCCCACATACGCCGCGGTCACGTTTTTGAACTCGTTCGACATCGCGCCGTTTGAGACCCGATCCAAAGAATTGGTCGGAAGAGCCGTTTCCGTAATGGGATCACTCTTTTTGACAAACTCACCCGCCAAAACACCGCCCACACGTTTTGTGTCCCCGGAAATGGAGGCATACGGAACGCTGGTAAGCCGTTGCCGCGGCGCCATCGTTTCGCCATCCAATTCAAACTCGATCCACAAATTATCGTGGGTTTGAATGACACTTTGAAGCGTCGCCCCCGACAACGTGATTCGAAACAACCCCGACTCCACGATCACGTCGCCCATATCTTGGCTAAACAACGGCGTACCGCCGGACAATGTATCGTAAACATGAGCCATCGCCGCGACTTCCCCATCATAGGGCAAGCCGTTGGATGCCTCCAGTCTTCCCGAATAGGTTATTTCATTCGGTACCGCCCAGGCGACCGACGCCGGCAACAACAGCACCCACAATACACCCCAAAGCGCTCTCTTCATCACTTACCTCCTATGGTTTTTCGGATAACACCACAATTCCTTGTAACAATTGGCCTTCCAATTCCTGTACGTCGACCGTTGCTCCGCTGATGTCTCCTACCCACAGATAGGCAGGCTCGGTCTCACTGATGTCTTTTTGTAACGTTATTTCCACTTTCAGAACCAAAGATTCGTTGGATGCCCCAGCGGCGGCTTCCGCTTGGGTCAGCACTACCGTTGGATCATTCAGATTGAACAAGAAAATCGAACCACCATCGGCCCACATTGCGAGATTTTCCGGCACAATAACAACCGAATGCCCCGTCGGAAACAACAGATTGGGCGGTACCGAGACGTCGGAACAGGGCGGTTGCCCACCCGCACCAAAACAAACCGTGTCCACAAAGTTGGTGACCTTGAAAGCCGAGTTATCCATGCTGAATGTACTTTCCAAAGCCGCGGCCGGCGGCACCAAAGCCGATTCGCGTACCACATGGAATTCGCAGGTGAACACTTCACCAGAAAGGCCGGCTGCGCCACACAACGCCCCGTCCGGCAAACATTCTGATGTCAGCAGAGGCGCGTGGAAACATCCGCCGGCATCGCAACCGTCGGTAGTACAATCGTTCGTATCGTCACAATCGGGTACGTCACCGGAAACACAACCACCGGTCCACGGATCACAACTTTCGGTCCCATTACAAGGGTCACCATCACTGCACACAGGTCCAGACTCAAACTCACAGACTCCGGTAGTACAAGTATCTATCGTGCACGCGTTTCCGTCATCGCATTCGGTGTTGTCGAGACATCCCACCACACTTGTAATCATCACACCGGAAACAACGCTGCCACCAAGCGGCGACACCATTGCCGTGCTGCCAAGAATTTGTTCCGGCCAGACAATCGCCGGATTATCCGCACCAATGGTTTGCTGCAACGTGAACACCAATTCGGCGAACAACGCATCGCCTGCCACGGCTCCCGCGTCTACCGCCGCTTCGGTAATCGTAACGGTCGGATCGGCCGGGTTGAACACAAATACAGTCCCCAACCCGTTCCACGCCGCGGGTGTGTTCGGTGCCAGAGCTACCTGATGCCCCGTTGGAGACAACATCGCCGGCGGAACAGCCACATCCATACACGGCCCACCCGGTCCAAAACATTGGGAATCAACCAGACCGTCTATTGACAATGCAACAGGGTCATAACTGATCTTCAACTGCAACGCGGCCGCCCCCGGAGCGACCGGATTGGCCCGCGCCAACCGCAATGGACAGGTCACGACCTGCCCGGCGCCGCCGCTTAACGCACACAACGCGCCCGGCGGCAAACATTCCATGGATTGAATCAAAGTATGGGTACAACCGAGTGTTGGGACACAGGCGTCGATCGTGCACGGGTTGAAGTCGTCACAACCTAGGTCATCGATACTCGTTTGACACCCCAACACGGTATGACAGGTGTCTGCCGTACAGGACGCACCATCTTCGCAAAATGAATCATCGGGTAAAGATTGACAACCCAGACCCAATACACACGTGTCGATGGTACACGACACGTTGTCGTCGCAATCCGCCGACATGGCGGTATAAATACACCCCACGGTGGGATCACAGACATCGTTTGTACAGGCAATCGAATCATCGCAATCGACATCAACGGGGGTAAACAAACATCCGATTGCCGGGTCACAAACATCCAGGGTACAGCCAACGCCGTCATCGCATTGGAGCGGCGGTGTTTGGACACAACCTTTCCAGAAAACACACGATTCCGTGCCGTTACAGGCGTCTCCATCGCTGCAATTGAGCGTCGAATACACACATGACTTGCTGACGGGATCACATGAATCCACCGTACAGGCATCCCCATCGTCGCAAACGCCTGGTGCGGTGGTACAATCCACCAGCGACACCACCATGACACCCGATTTCACCGCGCCGATCATCGTTTCCACGGTCGCCGTACTGCCGATAATCGATCCCGCATCGACAACAATCGGCGACTCCGGCGCTACGTCGTCGAGCAGCAAAAAGGACAGTTCAACAAGTTGGGTGTCCCCTACAAATCCGTCACCGTTTTCCCATGCACTCGTTAAGTGAGCGGCTGGATCCCCGGCATGATAGAAAAACAACGACCCTTGCCCGCCCCAATTGGAAAATAGAAACGGGGCGGGTGTAACGGTGTGTCCGGATGGCCACAACGCTCCGGGAGGGATCGATTGGCTCATACATGGGCCCATCGGGTCTGGACATACCTGGTCCGAAACGCCGGTCGGTTGGGCTTTGGTCTCATCATAAGTGAGCGTAACTTGTAACGAAGCCGGATTGGGTGTCAACTCGGTCCCTTTCGCAAGTCGTAACGTACAGACCACTGTATCGCCGCTGTTTCCACTCAAAAGGCATAATGATGTCAACGTGGGACACGTCTCGGTCGGCACATGGGTGCATCCAGCCCCGATAACACACATGGACGTCGTACAAGGGTCGCCGTCATCCGTACACGCTGCATCGTCGGTGTCAAAAACACACCCCGCCTGCACATCGCACACCGCGGTGGAACAAAGTTGCCCGTCGTCACAGGCGTTGTCATCGGGTGTGTGAGTACAACCCAAACCGGGATCACATTGATCCAGAGTGCAGAAGTTCCCGTCGTTACAACCGCCGGCGTCGGGTATATGAACACACCCGGAAACCGGTAGACATTGATCTGTTGTGCAGGCAATGGAGTCGTCGCATTGGGTCACGTCGGCTGCATAAACACACCCCAAGGCAGGATCGCACCCATCGGTAGTACAATTCTGACCGTCGTCACATTGAGGAGGGGTGGCGAGCTGACAACCGACCAACGGCAAACAAGTTTCGGTGCCGTTACATGCGTCGGAGTCACTGCACGGCTGTGGTTGATATGTGCAAGTTCCTTCAAAACAGGTGTCCACGGTGCAGGGGTCGCCGTCTTCACAAACCGCGGGCGAGGACGTGCAATCCGGAACCGACAATACGATCAACCCATCCTGGACCTGCCCATACAATGGAGTGACCTGGACGCTTGCGCCGATAATATTGACGGCGTTGATCCACATCGGTGTTTCGGCGGGTATATCTACCGTCAGGACACCTTTGAGCACCACGATCGCCGGATCACCCACGATGGATGACGCTTGCAGAACTGCTTCCGTCAGCACCGAGGTGGGCTCCGTCGGATGATAGGCAACAACATGACCCGAACCGTTCCATTGGGACACCGACGGCAACGTCGCCAGTGTATGGCCGGACGGAAACAACGCGGCAGGCGGCACAAACGCCGGCGCACAAGGTGCACTTCCCCCTGGACCTGTACAAACGGTGTCTTCAAACGCGGTAGGTGAAAACAACGACACATCGTAGGTGAGAACCCACTGCAACGCCGCCGGCAGCGGTGTGCCGATTGTCGCACGAGCTACTCGAATAACACACGACACTTCTTGACCTGCCGTGCCACTCAGTGCACATACCGCACCATCCGGCAGACATCCGGGAGAAGGTGTGTTTGTGCACCCCAGAACCGGCACACAAACGGTTTCCGTACATGCATTGTCGTCGGCCGTACAAATAGACACGTCGGAAGTATATTGACAACCCAGTTGGGGATCACAAACATCTGTCGTACATGCTGCGCCGTCGTCACAATTGCCGTCTATCGGTGTGTGGACACAATGACCACCGGCATCACAACTTTCTTCGGTACACGGGATGTTGTCATTACATAACGACACGTCAACGGGGTTTTGACATCCCTCAACCGGGTCACATACATCCAAGGTGCAGTTTTTGCCGTCGTCGCAACCGGCGTCGTTGTTTACGTTTTTGCATCCAACAGCCGGATCACACGTGTCCTGAGTGCATTCGACCCCATCATCACAATCGGGGGTGTTCCCGGGCTCGCAACCATTGGTTGGATCACAACTTTCGATGCCGTTACACATATCCCCGTCGTTACAGGCCAAAGCATCTACCCACACACACTGGTGCGTCGCCGGATCACAGCCGTCGGTAGTACAAATACTGCCATCGGTACACACAGACGGATCCAGCGAACAATTGACCAGTTCCATCACCATGACACCGTTTTGCATTCCGCCGACCATCGGGGCTACGGTGGCGGTCGCCCCTATAATATCAAACACTTCGACTGCAAGGGGCGCCGATGCGGGAATATCGACCAGGCTTTCGATTTCAAAAGTCAGAAATTCCGGATTACCCACCGGTGACCCAACAAACTGATATGCCGTGGTGATAGGCGTGGTCGGTTCACTTAACGGCAATACAAACACGATCGATCCACCATTGGCTGCGGCAAAATCTTCAGGAATGGGAAATACCGAATGCCCGGTTGGATCCAAAGTAGCCGGGGGGATACCCACCGACGAACAGGGCGGTGTGCCCCCAGGACCGGTGCAGATCGTGTCGGTTAATCCAAGCGGATTGACCGCCGTTGTATCCCATACAAGCCGAAACTGAACACTGGTGGCCGGCGGCATGGCCATCGTCGCTCGCGATAACTTCAGTGGACAAAGCACTTTGGTTCCCGCAGGTCCGGAAATCAAACAAATGGCGTTGCCCTCCAGTTCACAACCGGGCGCCGGAACAAACAAACACCCGGACTCGGGCAAACAACTGTCGACAGTACATTCATCGCCGTCATTACAATTGAGGGGGGAGCCCGAATGACAGATACCGCCTCCACAGACATCTCCCACGGTACACTGATTCCCGTCATCGCAGGCGGCAAGGTTGGGTGTTTGGATACATCCAGTTGTCGAATCACAGGAATCATCGGTACAACTGTTGGCGTCATCACAATCGAGTGGAGGCCCCCCCACACAAACGTTGTTGCTACAACCATCGGTGGTTGTGCAGGTGTTGCCGTCGTCGCAGGCATTCGTGTTGGGCGTATGAACACATCCCAAGGCGGCATCGCAGCCATCGTTGGTGCACGGGTTGGCGTCATCGCAATCGAGCAACGGTCCGGAAACACAGTCACCATCCTGGCATACATCGCCGGCAGTACATCCTGTGCCATCGTCACATACAGCCGTGTTGTTGACGTTTACACATCCTGTTGCCAAATCACAGGAATCATCGGTACAACCGTTGGCGTCATCACAATCCAGTGCCGGGCCACCCACACAAACACCATTGATACACCCATCCGCAGTTGTACAGGCATTGCCGTCATCGCAAATAACCGTATTGGGTGCGTTCACACATCCCTGGGCGGCATCACAGCTATCGTCAGTACACGGATTGGCGTCATCGCAGTCGAGCAACGGCCCGGATACACAAGCGCCGTCTTGACACACATCGCCGTCGGTACATGCCGTGCCGTCGTCGCATGCCGCAGTGTTGTCGACGTTTACGCAACCGGTTGCCGAATCACAGGAGTCATCGGTACAACCGTTGGCATCATCACAATTAAGTGCCGGGCCACCCACACAAACACCATTGATACACCCATCCGTAGTTGTGCAGGCATTGCCATCGTCGCACACCGCGGTATTGGCCACATAAACACAACCACCCACGGGATCACAGCTATCGTCGGTACAGCCGTTGCCATCGACACAATTCAATGGACTACCCGCTTGGCAAAACGACGGCATGACATCTATATTGGGTGACCACGGTGTTCCCAAGTCCCCGGCACCAAACGGCAAAGTCGATTTCGTCCAGGACGAAGCTACATTATTGTTCAAATCCGGGCGGAGTAACGACAACGACGCTCCCGGAACCACACCGATTCCTTTGGCGGCTCCGTAATCCACCCGATCCATTTCCACACCATCTTTGTTTTTGAGCACCAACGAGCCGCCACCATTATCTAGGGTCAACCCCAAATATGCATAAGCAACCCGCGCGCCGCCGTTTTGAGCGAAGTTGGCGTTGGCGCCTAAAACCAAATAACCCGCCGGCGGTACAAACAACGATCCACCGGGAACAATCGTGTGGGTTTGTCCCAACGCATTGGAAATAGTCCATCCGGTAATGTTGATCGCCGTCGTGCCGCCATTGTAGATCTCAAACCATTCACCGACCGCTTCGGGCACCTTTGTCGGTTGAACCATGATTTCGGTAATCACGATACCGAGATTCGGCAAAAGTGCCCCGCAGGTCTCGATGCCGGTACAGACCGTGTTGTCACTGCAGGACGCCGCAACAGAAGGCAAAACGGCATCGTCGACGATTCCATTACAGTTGTCGTCCCAACCGTTACACAACTCTTCACTTGCCGCCGAAATGTCGGGATTATTGGGCGCACAATCCAATAAATCGGTCGTTCCGTCGCCATCGGAATCGGCTTCGCACGCATCGACACATTGATTGCCGTTGGCGTCGATAATCGGTTCCAAAATAATGCTTAACGCAAAATTAATCGCCAACAGCGTATCGCCGACGTTGATCACGCCGTCGCAATTGTGATCGGCAATAATCGACGGCGATCCCGGGGTCGTAATACAGGTCGGTACCGGCGATACCTGGCCACCCAACGACCACAGATTCATCAAGATCGAACATTGAACGTCGACAATGTTGGTGACCGGCTCACCTCCAATATTGCCCGGAGGTGTCAAACATACGGCGTAAGCCAGAGACGACACCCCAAAGACAAAAACACCGACCCAGAGTGAAACAAAGGCCGCGAATCGCTTATGAACGTTGGCCATAGGTCCTTCCCATTGAAGCGACATAACGTGAATGCCACAACGCCGTGTCCGAAACACGTGTTCTTGCCATCACGACATCAGTAAACCGCCATTCGACTGGTCGCATGAACCTACTTCCGGATTACCGGCAGCAGAGTTCTCATTTCGATGTGCCGATTATGATCGCAGGCATGAGTCCAGTCAACCGTTTCCGTTCAACCGGATTGTTCTTCTTGGATTGACACGTCGACGAGCGCTCGGTAAGTTCGTGTCAGGAATCGTATTTTCGACCGGTGTGGGCAGTCTTGGCAGAAATACGTCTCAAGTTGATCACTTCACCGGTGGGACTTCAATGGCTGAAGTGACCCAATGGACCAGACAAACTTGGAGCAACAACAATGAGTCATCAGATTGTTTGGATCGACATTCCCGTCCTCGACCTGGACCGTGCTTTGCGGTTTTATTCGGCGGTACTGGGGCAAACAGTAGAAAAATTCGGTGAAGGCGAATTCTCTATGGGAGTATTTCCGCACTCTTCTCAAGATGTGGCTGGATGTATTTACATATCGACCGATGGCAATGCACCATCCATGACAGGTCCGCTTATCTATCTCAATGCGGACGGACGGTTGAACGAAGCCGTCGAAGCCGCCATCGCCCACGGCGGTCGTGTTCTGACACCGGTTCACCAAATCGGACCCCACGGATTTCGCGCCATTGTTGCAGACAGCGAAGGAAACCGGATCGCGCTTCATTCCCCTACACAATCTGCTTAAGTTAAATATCTGGCGTGATGTCGAAGGTGATCCTCAACAAAGGTCGTAATAAAATAATAGCTGTGGTCATAACCCGCATGCCGTCTCAGCTTCAGTGATTGTCCAGACCGGGCGCATACCTCTTCCAATTTTTCCGGCATCAACTGAGTCGTCAAAAACTTGTCCGCAAGTCCGACATCCACCAAGATTTCCGCATTTGTGGAAATTCCCGATCGCACCAGTTCGCAAGCATCCCAATGCCGCCAACTTTCTCGTTCCTTTCCCAGATAATGGGAAAATGCTTTTTGCCCCCACGGACAAACCATCGGAGCCACAACCGGTGCAAACGCCGAAATCGACTGAAACACGTCGGGATTCCGAAGCCCACAAACCAACGCGCCGTGGCCTCCCATTGAATGCCCCAAAATTCCTAACTTTTCTTTACGAATTGGAAATTCCGCGGCGACCAAATCGACCAGTTCCTGGGTCACATATCGATACATGCGATAATGTTGCGACCACGGCGGCTCGGTAGCATCTACGTAAAAACCGGCACCCACTCCAAAATCCCAATGGTCACTGTCTCCCGGCAAATTGAGGCCTCGTGGAGAGGTATCCGGCATAATCAACGCCAATCCACATTCTGCCGCCCATCGTTGGGCACCGGCTTTGGTCGCAAACGTCTCTTCGGTACAGGTCAACCCCGCCAAACACATCACCGCCGGCACCCGTCCCAGGTCGGATGCCGGCGGCAAATATATCGAAAACCGCATCGGAGCATTACACGAAAACGACTCGTGACCCACAAACAACTGCCGCCCCCCAAAACAGACATGCTGAGACAACACAGTGACATTCGCCATCAGTACACCACCACGGCACGAATCGACTTCCCTTCATGCATCAAATCAAATCCTTCGTTGATTTTCTCAAGCGGCAACCGATGGGTGATCAACTCGTCGATTTTGATTTTTCCTTCCATGTACCAATCGACGATTTTGGGCACATCGGTCCGTCCTCGCGCCCCACCAAACGCCGACCCTTTCCACACCCTTCCCGTCACCAATTGAAAGGGTCGTGTCGAAATTTCCTGGCCGGCGCCGGCCACTCCAATAATCACGCTGGTGCCCCACCCTTTGTGACAACATTCCAATGCTTGGCGCATCACCTTGGTATTGCCGATACATTCAAAGCTATAATCCGCCCCGCCACCTGTCAGATTCACAAGATAGGGCACCAAGTCACCTTGGACTTCATTGGGATTGACAAAATGAGTCATCCCAAAGCTGCGAGCGATTTCTTCACGTGCCGGATTGATGTCCACACCCACAATCTGGTCTGCTCCAACCATTCTTGCGCCTTGAATAACGTTGAGCCCGATTCCTCCAAGCCCAAACACCACAATCTTGGACCCGGGTTCCACCTTGGCGGTGTAAATCACGGCGCCAATACCCGTCGTCACTCCACATCCGATATAACAGACCTTGTCAAAAGGTGCGTCAGGCCTGATTTTGGCCACGGCAATCTCCGGAAGAACGGTATACTGAGCAAACGTAGATGTTCCCATGTAGTGATGAATCTTTTTTCCGTTGAGCGAAAACCGGCTGGTGCCGTCCGGCATCAATCCCTGCCCTTGCGTCGGACGAATCGCTTGGCACAGATTGGTTTTGGGATGTAAACAATATTCGCATTGCCGACATTCGGGCGTATACAGCGGAATAACGTGATCTCCCTTTTTCACCGAAGTCACATTTGGACCCACGTCCACCACAATTCCGGCCCCTTCATGTCCCAAAATCGCGGGAAACAATCCTTCCGGATCCGCGCCTGATCGCGTAAATTCATCGGTATGGCATAAACCCGTCGCTTTCAGTTCCACCAACACTTCAAACGCTTTCGGCCCTTCCAGATCGACTGTTTCAATCACAAGTGGCGCGTTGGCCTGATGCGCTACGGCTGCACGTACTTTCATTGTTGTCTCCCATTGTTATTAAGTTATCTGGTTTAGCACCGATCAACCTGTTCAGCGACGAACCTATCAGGCAACTCAAACCGAAATCAAGGGGGCATTTCACTCAGATAACGAACCCAAACCTATCGACGGAAACTCAGTTCTCTGCTACAACCGACGCCGTGCCAAATAGGACGTGCCGAAGTCGGAGTCAGAGATGAACCCGTTGATCACAAATACCAATAAACTGGAGACCGCTGCGCAGGAAATGGAGCGTATTGTAACCGAGTTTGCGCTGGAACTTGCCTGGCCTCCAGACGTAGTGCCGGAAATCGAACAAATCGTCCGTGACGCGGGGCGAACCGAAAGCGGACTGGTCGATTTACGTTCGATTCCGTTTACCACCATCGACGGGGAAGGTTCACGCGATTTGGACCAAGCGTTGTTTATCGACCGATTTCAGGGGGGGTATCGTGTGTTGTACGCCATCGCCGACGCGTCATATTACATTCGCCCCGGTATGGCGTTGTTTCGCGAGGCCAAAAACAGAGGTGCCAGTTATTATCTTCCGGGTCTATCGGTACCGATGCTGCCACGCGAGTTGTCCGAAGGCATCATCTCGCTCAATCCACAAGTGGAACGCCGCGCCGTTGTATTCACGTTGGTTGTCAACGCCCTGGGACACTGCATTAAGACATCGATTACCCCCGCAGTAATCTTCAGCCACGCCGCGTTGACCTTTGAACAGGTACAGATTTTTTACGACACACCCCAAATCAGCGATCTCTCCAACAAACCATTTACCGAAAGCCTTGTTCTGCTGCGCGAATTAGGACGCCTTCGATTAGCCGAAGCACGGCAACGCGATGTAGTGATCTATCAACGGTCCAACGTCCGGGTTGCTGTTGGGGAAACCGGTTATGGTTTTAACCTGGTAAAGGACCAACGATTTGAAGTGGAGGTGTACAATGAGCACATCTCCCTGTTGTGTAACGTCGAAGGCGCGCGGTATATCGCGGCACTTGGCGCTCAAGCTGCATGGCGTGTTCATCCAAACCCGCCCGAAGCTCGTCTTGCTCAACTGGAACGATTGATTGCCGGTATCGTGTCCGAACATCGTCTCGACCCCTCGCGATGGCGTTGGCATCGCCGCAAAACCCCCGGTGACAGTCGCGGCGAACCATTGGCGGATTATTTGGAGAAGATTTCAAACGAACAAATCGACTCACGGATCCGCAGGGTTATTGAACGTGCTGCTATGGTCTCGAACGTCCGATCGGGATTTTCTTCTGCGCCTGGCGGACACAGTGGAATCGGTGCCCCGCTTTACGCCCGACTTACCGCACCCATGCGGGAGATGGTTGGAATTCACACCCATGCCGTGGCGCTGGCATCCGTAGGTTACCGCTACTGGCCCGAATCCGTGGCCCAGGAATTGCTTGAAGAAATGATCGATGTCGCCAACCGCGCCAAAGAAACCCAACGCCGGTTGACAAAAGCCGCAAACAAGTTGGTCATCGATCGACTGTTTGCCGACGATTTGAACACGCCGCTGAGCCATCGTCCGATTCGCCAAGGCACGATCATGGAGTTGCGGCCAAACCGCGTATATTTACAACTTGATTCCCCGCCGATTGAACTAAAAATATATCACGACGACCTGGGACCCAACCCACAACTTTTCAAAGGAGGGGCTGTCATGCGCCTCGTCGAAGGAAAACGAATCCGCGTGGGTGCCGCGTTGGATGTACGGGTACGTGGACACAATGAGATCCGCGACCGCTGGTATTTCGATTTGTTTTATCGAAGCGGTATCTAAACACCCTCTAAGGACGAATCCGAAATTGTCGATACGCTCTGAAGCACCGGTACATGGTTGGTTGATTTTTGCTGCAGCGACGTTGTGCTCCGCATCGTTGTTATTTGTTGCGCAACCCATGGTGGGTAAATTGATTTTGCCGCATCTGGGAGGCGGTCCCGCCGTGTGGACCTCGTGTATGCTGTTTTTTCAGACCGTGTTGCTGGCCGGTTATTTGTGTGCACATCTGGTGTCGTTGATTAACAAGCCGGTCATTCAGCTAGGATTGTACATCTTGCTGTTGGGTGCGGCCGCCCTTACGCTGCCAATCGGCCTTCCCGAAACACTGCCCGATGCAGTTGATTCACCGGCGATTCGAACTATTCAGTTTGCGGCGATGGGGATTGGCCTGCCGTTTTTTGTGCTGTCGATGGCGTCACCGTTGCTTCAATTCTGGTTCGCCCGTTCCCGCCTACCCGGATCCGGCAATCCATATGGTATTTACATCGCCAGCAATATCGGAAGCCTCTTAGCCCTGGTGGGATACCCGGTGGTCATCGAACCGCTGTGGCCCATGTCTTCTCAAACCATCGGCTGGACCTGGATGGGTCTCGTGTTTGCGATATTGGCGTTAACTTGTGGCGTATTGGCCCTGCGATACCCCGCGACAGTGATGCCAACCAATGGTGAAACCCCGACGGTTGTCGAAGAGCCCACGCTATCCAACCGATGGGTTCAACGGTTCTCCTGGTTGGTATTTTCTTTTGTACCGTCGACACTCATGCTGGGCACAACCCATCACCTGACCTCCAACATCGCACCTGTTCCCATGTTTTGGACCGTGCCGCTGGCCATTTATCTTTTGACCTTTATTGTTGCTTTCAGCGCCGTGTCCCGAGTGGTCAGTTTATTTAGCGCAATGTTGGTTGCGCCGTTGTCGGCGATTGTCGGATGGTTGATCTGGTCCGAAACACCCAGTCCCATGGGATGGATCAGCGCCGCGCACCTGGTGTTGTTGTGGTCCGGATGTATGGCCTGCCACGGTCGATTGTGGGCACGCCGCCCCAAAGCAGACCGACTAACCGAATTTTATTTGTTTTTATCTATCGGCGGAGCATTGGGTGGTGTTTTTAACACCGTTGTTGCGCCGCAGATTTTTGTCAACCTCACGGAATATACCATCGCCATTGCGCTGTGTTGTTTTTTTGGCGGTTTGCGCCTAGGTGCGTTACGCCTTCCCAAAAAATCCCCCAACCAGACCAATCGACGATTGGTCCAGTCTCGCCGAATTCAATATTTGGCCGGTTTGGTGTTGTTTGTATTGGCGCCTATTGCTGCCGGCGTCGATCAGTTGCTTATGCCGCTGTTGCCTTCCGTGCATCATGCCGATGACCGTACTTTACTTTATGCTGAACGGACATTTTTTGGGATTTACAAAGTTCAGCAAAAAAAATCGGGCAGCGGCCATTGGCACGAATTGTGGCATGGTCGTACATTACACGGAATGCAATACGATCAACCCCCGTGGAGTTTGGCGCCGACTACCTATTATTTTCGGAGTGGCCCCGCCGGCGATATCTTTTCCGAAATGTTGTCTCGCCCCCAGTTTCAACACGCGGCATTGGTTGGTTTAGGCGCCGGCACGGTGGCGACTTATGCCGCAGAAAACACCCACTTTACATTTTTTGAACTCGACCCGGCAGTGGTCCGTATCGCCCAGGATCCAAAGTTATTTACCTACATCACCGACAGCCGCGGCAAAGTCGACGTGGTCACAGGTGATGCCCGCATCACCATGCAAAACGTTCCTGACGCTCAATTTGACCTGATCATGCTGGATGCGTTCGGATCCGACGCCATTCCGGTACATCTGATCACCCGGGAAGCCATCGAATTGTATTTGCGAAAACTCAAACCCCATGGGTTGATTGCTTTTCACACCACCAATTGGTATCTGGACCTGGAACCGGTACTGGCAGCGGTATCTTATCAGTTGGGTCTTGTGTCATTGGCCCGGCGTGATTTTGGGGAGTTAACCAGCGAAGATTTACGGCTCGCCAAATACAAATCCGGCTGGGCCATCTTGACCCGCACTCCCGAAGATTTCGGCGCACTCGCGGGCAACGCCTTGTGGACACCGTTGATTAGCCGCGAAAGATTCCGCCCCTGGACCGATGATTATTCGGACTTATTGGAAGTTTTCCGGTGGTGATGGTTAGTCGTGTTCGGCTCCGCAGCCACAACACGAGTTTTCCGTTAGGTCCCGGCCCAGTTGCCAAACCCGATTCCGTTCTTCGTTTCTGCCGGGTCCCCCTTCAAAAACCTCCAATCGTGTCTGCATAAAGGCCATCGCGGCCTGAGGAAGGCGTGCCTGAGCCATCGGGTACAAGATCTGATCTTCTTTTTGGATGTGATTACGCAGCAGATCGATATACGAGAGGGCAAATTTGGCAACCTGTTGTCTCGCCGAGACATCCCACGGGCTGTTTTGCTGGACAAACCGTTGTAATTGCGCCACGTATTCCCTGCCTTGAGCGTGCTCCTGCATCATGACACCGATCGGACCAAACTGCGAAGGAAATCCATGTTCCACCATGGTTTTGAACAGGATGTCTTCTTCTTTTCCGTGGTGCCAACCGTCGGCAAACTCAACAATAAACTTCACAAAACGCCCAAGCTGTTCCCGCGCGTCCCCATTTTCTTCGATCATGCGGTCGACCCACACATGAAATTCATCCAGCACATTTTCAATTTTCCGGTGTTCCTTCATCAATACTTCAATGAGTTCCATTGTTTAAGCTCCTAATGTGACAATGGCGTACTTGTCGACACAAACCGCGGCATCAGCACATGATTTTCGAGGTGCACATGGCGAAGAATATCGCCTTCCAGTTGTTCGAGTTCGGAAAACAAGGTTCGGTAACTATTACATGCTGCCTGCGGAAGCCGAAATTGGTTGGTTGTTTTACGCATCCGGGCCAACAATTCCCCCACCAACAAATGATCCTCGGCCATCAGCGTAAATTGGCTGTCGACCAGGCTTTTGTCCGGGTTTTTGGTCATCAGCAGAGGGAACAATTCTTGTTCTTCAGCATCCAGATGGGGAAGTAAGGTTTCCACAAGTTCAAAGACGATGAGTTCCAATTCATGCAGGTTGGCATTCGTATCGCCATGAACCCGGGCCACTTTGGAAGCCAAAGGCCGCAGAAACGGCAGTGTTTTTCGTAAATATTCATGATGTGTCTGAATGATATGGGCGATCAGGGCAACTGTGCTCAGGGTGCGGTAATCGACCGATGGGCCGCCCTGCCGTTCGGCGATGGCCCGGTTTAAGTCCTCCAATATGGTTTTTGGATTCAATCCTTTTTGGTCACAGGCTTCATCGACGGTCAGATGCCCACGGCAGCAAAAATCGATGTGGTGCCTTTGAAAAACCGAAGCACATTCCGAATGGTCCAACACCCATTCGGCGATGGTTTTTTGGGTCGAAATCATAGACATATCCTTTATTTCCCCCGGGTTTTCCAAAGGTAAAGCAATTTGAATGCCATGTTGAAACGACACCACCCTTGGGTTTGGTAACACCATTTCGATTGACTGTTCCATGATGGTGTTCCACAATGGAACACATGGAACAGAACAAACCAACTTGTGATGTATGTGGAATGGCACCGGTGGTATCGCGATGGACGAAGTCGGCTTTTGTAGTGTCTATGTCACCGGTCATGCAGGAAGTATGCAAACGGGCGGCTCGATTTGCTGTAAGCCTAGCCCCGGTGGTGATTTATGGAGAAACCGGAACCGGAAAAGAAGTCATCGCGCGGCTGATCCATCAAAACAGCCGACGGGCCAATCAACCGTTTGTCGCGATCAATGTTGCCGCATTGCCTACGGAACTGCTGGAGTCGGAGTTGTTCGGCCACGGAAAAGGCGCGTTTACGGGAGCCGCTTCCAGCCGGCGCGGGCTCATGGAAGAAGCGGCATCCGGCACGTTGTTTCTTGACGAAATTGGGGAAATGGCGTTGCCCATACAAGCCAAACTATTACGTGCGTTACAGGACGGGGAGATCCGTCGTGTTGGCGAAAACCAAACATTTGCTGTGGATTTGCGGATTGTGTGTGCGACCCACCGGGATCTGGCCGAACTGGTCCGGGAAGGAAAATTTCGGCAAGATCTGTATTTTCGGCTGAAAGTGTTGACGTTGACGATGCCGCCGCTTCGGGACCGGAAAGAAGATGTGTTGCCGTTGGCACGAACCTTTCTTGCGGAAGAAGCCGTGGTCGCCCAGGATTTTTCCAACGAAGCACAACAACAATTACAAAACTATGCCTGGCCCGGCAATGTGCGGGAATTACAAAACGCCGTACGTCATGGTGCCGCGTTGGCCACCGGATTGTGGATCGAAGCACGGGATTTACCCGAAGAATTACGCCAAAATCAAAATCGATTCCGTGCCGAAGAATTATCGGCAACCGATCAGCAGGAAACGTGGACATTGGCGGAAATGGAACGGCGACACATTTTACGTGTCATGGATCTGTGCCAAGGAAATCAAGCGATGGCGGCAGACAAACTGGGTATAGCCCGCAATACGCTGTGGCGAAAATTGAGACTGTATTCGTGATTCAAAATAATTTTTTTCACGACCGAAATAATTTTTTTTGCATGTGAAATAATTTATTTCACGGTCGAAATAATTTATTCCATACAAATTATTATTTTTGACAAATCAAAATAAATTATTTTATATTCAAAATCATTTATTCTTAATCTCAAATTATTATTTTCGATCATCATATTATTTATTTTTCATCTAAATAATTTATTTCGTGTATAAAATAAATTATCTTCAATGTGAAATAAATTATTTCGTGCATAAAGTAATTTATTTTTTCAAAATATAATTTTCGTTACACTCAAAATAATTTATCTGGCACATGAAATAATATTTTTCAATTGCCAGAATAATTATTTTACATTAAAATAAATATTTTAACACTCAATATAAATTATTTATGTATTGAAATAATTTGTTTCATACAATAAATAAATAATTTTTTAGAATTATAAATTATTTCTGATGCTAAATAAATTATTTCTGATGCTAAATAAATTATTTCTGATGCTAAATAAATTATTTCACGGTCGAAATAAATTATTTCACGGTCGAAATAAATTATTTCATCAAGAAATAAACGTAGAAAATCTCGGTAACCGGTTCTTTTTTTGTGCGAAAACGTACCTTGAATATTCGTGGAAGGCGTGCACAATAACACAAGTGCATTGTTGCACCGCGGAATGAAACACACTCATCACAATAACGACGTCTAATTTGCGTCGAAAAGCTGCATCGTTCGGGAGTATATGAATGAAAACCATCGATAACGCGAACAAAATCATCGAAGCGATTGGATTATTTTCTGAGCCCCTAGGCTCAGATTTGACCCCCGCTCATATCAAAGAGGCTATTGCCCATCACGAAGCTGCCGTCAAACATGCCAACATCACCAAAGCCGCCGCCATTCAAGCATCCAACGACAAAAAAGCGGCGTTGAAGGCCATTGGCGATCTCATTACCCGTGTCCGGTCGGCTGCACGGGGTAAATACGGACCCGATTCTACTGAGTATGAGCAGGTGGGAGGAACTCGGGCTTCGGAACGTAAACCCAAAAAGAAGAAATGAAAAACCGTTGACCAATCAGAAAGTTGGGGCGACCTTCCGGTCGCCCCACCCCCCATCCATCCTCCAGATCAGCCGTTTTCCACCGCGACAATGATAATTACGTCCGGGTCGTTGATCTCCAGATTGTCGGCACCGAACAATTTGGTGGGAACAATGCCGGAGGCACTGTCCACAAACGATCCGGTTCCCAACGCACTTTGTACAACAGCCACCAATTCCGCTAGACGTGTCTGAACAGACGCCGCCGGCAAACTGGATGTCCCGTAGTACACCCCGAAGTTAAATCCATCTGCCGATTGCGCCACAAAATTGGCCAACGCATTCATTTCCCCAGTGCTGATCAGTTTGTCCGCGCTGAAGGTCATATGCGGCGGTTCCTGTAACAAAACCGTCTCGTGTGGATCATTGGGCAATGTACTGTTGATTTGTAACAACTTAAAAACATTCCCGGGTAACATACTCGGGTTGTACACCTGCAATGACACCAACGGAACGGTGGCCAATTGTGGTTCAGCCGACCCGGTCACCAAAAACGTCACGGCTGGGCACAATGGGGTGACCAAATTCCCCGCAGCATCGGTAAACTGAAGTTTGTCGACCGTCACCTGGCTTGCTTTACCACCGTTTTTAACAAACACGGGATCCACAATTCCGGCGATAGCCGTTCCACGATCCGCCTGCAATGCGGTAGATTCCGGTGCTACACCCTTTTGACCAATCGCCGCCGCCAATACCACGTTGCCAACTTGGAACTGTGCCCACAAGGCAGCCAGGTCGTCGGCTCCTTCTTTGGGAACACTTTGCCCCATGGCAAACGAAACCGTACCGATGGCTTTGGACGCAAAGTTCTCGGAAATCGCCTGAGCCCGACCGTATAACTTATCGAGTTCTCCGGCTTTGATTTCCGCTTCGATTGCCGGCAAATCCGCAGCATCTGCCGGAATATGGAACACTTCGTGGCAGCGGCGGCTTTCGCCGACAATCAGAATAATGCCGTCGGTGATTCCCAACGGAGAACCCGCCGGAATATTGGGCAACAACACCACTTGAGAGCCGGTCGTGTCTGCCGTTGCCGAAATCGCTGTTTGAATGGCGTTGGTCCGTCCTTGAGACACCGCCAAAGCCACCGTTTCAGTGGGGCCGGTGGCAATGACCGCTGCTTTGACAAAGTTACCGGGCGGCAGAGCAACAAATCCCGTATTGACCGTACTCGCAGGCGTCAACAATTGGGTGGTTCCCACATAGAACTGCGCGTCGCCAAAAGGCAGAATCGGCATAAATGTGGGGAACTGACCCTGTTGTAATGTCGACAACAAATAATCCAGATTGTAATCCGAATTTTGTGCCACCTCTGCATACAACAACTTATAGGTGATGGTAGACGGCGCGACCGCTTTGGGTGCCTCCAGCTCACAGGCTTTGGTCCGTCGCCGATGGAAGGCCACCCAGTTTTTGGTTGCCTGGATGACCAACGTGGATTGTGTTTCCGGAGGCGGCGGGAACAGGGTGGTCATTGCAAGTTGTTTAAACGTCGCCCCTCCACCGCCCATCAAAGTTGCCAGAAACTCAATCCCGTTGGCCGCTTCTTTGTAAAACAAATTGGACGGTTGCAGCACGTTGCCGTCTTCGGTTAATGCTCCGTTCATCCAAGGTTCAGCAATCGTGTACTTCGTGTTGTCGACATACGCCAACGCCGTGCTTGCGACCTGGACCTGGAAAGCCGATTTGATGCTGACTTTACGCGGCGCCCCACCCCAGCCGATTTCGATCTGCAAGGTGACTTTCATGCTGTCGGTTACCGGCCACGTCAACGCCACGGTACAACTTCCGCTTTGGGCATTGCCTTTGCGGATCGCTTCCACCGCCATCACCGTGCCGTTGGCGTATGAAGTACCTTTGTCGCCGATCTGCGAAGAAACTTGGTAAGTCGCCAGCAGATTTCCCGAAACGTACGTGGTGTCGGCACTGAGTTGTTGTTTTTTTTCAACAACAAAATCACCTTGAATATTGACGCTGGCAATGGCCGAAATCGGCACGTTGTCCATGGTCGTGGCGGCTCCACCCACCATCCGTAAGTTCGCCGGTGTTGTCTGGTTGGGCAGCAGGGTGAATGGATCTTTTTCCACCCGCAACGAACCCCAGTTGGCCGATTGCTGGATTTGATAAGCCGGTTGAAGGGGGATTTCGTTGATGTTGATATCCAGTTCATTCAACGGAACCCGGTTGGTGCCGATAGGACGAATCCTTCGAGCGTCACCCACCTGGACTTCAAATGATTTGGGACCCTGCAACGTGGTCACCAACTCGAACACGGGTTCGGCCGCCCCCGCTTCATTAAACGCCTCGGTTCGCACCGAATAATAATACGCACCGCCATTATCCCCCACTTTTTCGGTGCGCCCCACCCCTTTGGCCGGAGCAAACGCGGTGTTGTTTTTCCCTTGAGCGACATCCAGAGTCATCTGGTAAGCACCCTTGGCGGCTTCGGTTTCAAACGACAAAATCGTGCCGTCGGGAACCAGAATGTCGACTTCCGGTTTGTTGAGCGGGTTGTCGAGTCCTTGCAGCAGGCAAATCCGGTCCATATGCTGCGCTTCTTCGATCGCATGAGGAACAAAATCTTCACGCACGACGCAAAACCGCAGATCCAGACCATCGCCGACCAATGCCCGCACCTGGTCGTTGACACTGAGTTTGGCGGTCGGAGAAACGGGCAAATACCCCGCCGGCGGCAACTCCACGATACCGCCATCGATCAACATTTGTTTTTTGGTAAGATACGGCGCTTTTTCTTTGCCGCCGATGAGCACTGCCTGCAAATCTTCCAGGCTTTTGGGCAATACGGCAATGGGGGTCGCGTCGCCTATCGGCACATCGATACCCAAGCATTTTTGCAGCAGATCTTTGTAATTTTGTTCCAGCTCTTTTAACAATTCCAAAGCTTTGTCAAAATCACCCGTCGCCTGGGAAGCTGTCGCCACCGTGCTTTTGAGCAACAAACTGAGTTGGCATTGAAATTGTAAAATCTGGGCGAGGTAAACCTCCCACGGACGGAACGACATTCGTTGCGCCCAATATCGGCGGGGCGGTGGTTCGATCCGTTCCCGGCGCCCACCCCACATATCGAAAAATCGGGTGGTGGCGCCGGCGCGAGCCAATATCCCCAGCGGAACTCCCGAACCTCCCGGGGCCTGTGCACCCTTACACCACACTTCCGAATCAAGTGCCCCGGCTTTGATGAGACTCGCGACCAATTCGCGTTCGTCGGCAAAGTATGCCGAGACCACCTGGGAACGTAAATGTAACTCCCCGAGGGTCACCGCAGAGGACACCTTGAGTGGTGTCTTCAGCGTCAATGGCACCAGACGGAACAACACACCTTCTTCAACCGATGACTTCTGGGTGCTGGTGACGCAGGCGTCTTCACAAACCTTGCCGTAGACGTCTTCTTGGCCACAGTAGGCTTCCGCAGGCAGTGCCAACAACAAAAACAAATCGGCGCCGGCATTCACCGTAGGCGGAGCCGGTGTTTCGACCACCACCGGTTCACAGGCGGAAAACGACCCATTTTTTTTGTCACTCGCTTTGGGAAGGGCCGCGGGTGTGGTTGCCAACGACAACTCGATCAACGTGGCAATGTCCAGTTCCACTTGACCTGTCGGCATAAACAGCACATCGCCGGTGGGGTCGATGGCAAGTCCCGGACAGATCACCAAAGCGTCGCCGCCGCTTTTGAGGCTTACGGAATATCCATGTACAACACCCGAGCCACCCGCTTGGTTGGACAACCGCACGAGCGACCGCAGATAATCCTGTTCTTTTTTCAGGTCATCGGCGCGGAGAAACTTTCCATCGAAATAATGAAGCCTGCTAAGTGGGGTCGGCTGCGGAATAACCGTCAACCCGTTGGCTTTGCCGACCAGAATGAGACTGTTGACTGACGATCCGGGCTGTTTCATGACGCCTTCCCTATGATTACGGCGACAAAGTCGCGGCCTTCGTAAGAGTTTTCAACCGTCGAACCGACCGCACCGGCCAGCGGCAGGCCGTCGATTCCACTGATCGGCATGGGACCAGTCCCACGCGCGATGATCCGAATGCTGGATTCGTTGTTCAAAGGCAACGTATTGATGTCGTCCAGCGTGAGCGTGACCAGTGACAACGCTGAGTTGTAAGTAACCGCCGCAATGTTGTGCTCGATCCAGACAGCGGCGTTGTTGGGCAGGGGTGACAGCGAGGTAATGCTGAACGCATCACTCACGACCGTGCCCGGATGCAAAGGTTTGGACGCCGACAACAAAATGTTGTTGGTACCCGTTTCAAACGTGATGTTGGGATCAAACTGCGGGCCGATGGACCCTGCCGCACCCGTGACTTCGGCAGCGTTTCCTGTGAGCAGTTCCTGAATTCCCTGCGTGCTGACCAACGAACGACGCACCGTGTTGTCGGCCGAGCCGGAACTATAAGACCAGGTGGTGACCTCGTCTTTTGTGGTTTCTTCGATCGTAATATTGGTCAGGTGAGCCAGCACAACCCCTTCGGATTCGAGACCCGCAAACGGGGCCGCGGATTCGCCCGTCTCCGCATCTTTGGCCGGCGCGAGATCGATTGTATCCTGGGCCGCGAGTGTACGAAATGCGGCAAGACGTGCGGGACCTCGTTGGGCCGGCGGCAAAGCAGCGATGTCCTGCAACATCGCCACGATATCGCCGTCATCGGCAGTCGGGGCCTCTACACCCAACAAAACCCGCAGCCGGTGATAATGAGCCGGCCAAGTCGGTGCCCACGAAGCATCAACCGGGATAATACGCAGCTCGACGGTTTCGTTGTACCGCGAAAACTGAGTATCCGACGCCGAACCGGCACACGGTTCCACCAACGCCGGCACTTCGCGCCATTTGCACGCGGAAAACCGAGCCGTAACAATGGCGTTAAACGTGATCGTGTTCGGACCCCCTTCGCCGGAATTGATATTGACTACCGCCGCGAGATCTTCGTCGTCTTTGTGTTTGGCATACCAGGCCGCAAGCGACACACACGCCCGTTCGGTAAGGGACAACTCCCTGCCACAACCATCGATGGCCAAACCGGGATCGACTACCAATTCGCCAAGGGCAATCTCAGGGTCATTGCCGTCACCGAGTGTGACACCCAGACCCCAGACGGTACCGTTTCCGTGTAACCACGAAGAATGCAGCCACGTCTTGCCTCGGTGATAGGCTTGATCGGTCTCGAAGTCGTCCACGCCGAGCAACATGCCAAAATGGTATCTTACTGAAACAAACGGGTTGGCGGAGATGGTGCCTATCTGTTTTGTTCCGTTGGTTGAACCGCATCCGTTTCCGGAAGAGTACGTGGCCATTCTTAGGTCTCCTTCATGCAGCGTCGCCGCGTAATGCAGCGAATACACGTAAGTTACGTTCCTGAACCAGCACGGACCGCGCGGCCCGACCGGCGTCGGCATTCAATTGTGCAGTAATCAGGGCAGCTTGTTGGGTATAACCTTGCTCGACCAACACCGCCACAGCATCTTCAGCGGTATCAAAAGCCGCAGCGACGTCGCCGAGCGCATCCTGAGCTTCGAGTTTGGTCAACAGCCGTGTTGCTTCGGCATAAGCAGAAAGTGCATTCCAAACTGCGTCCGGAATCGCGACTTCCAAGGCGTCCAACAACGCCGGAGCTTCGGGTTCGTTACCGGCATCGGCCGTTTCCCAAGCGGTATGTCGTTCGGTAATGATGGCTTTTTCCGCCGCAGTAGGTGGCGTTTGTGCCAAAATCGCCGTAAGAATGGTCTGTGCCGAAGCAAACTCGGTGGTCGCTTGTAACGCGGAGTATCGCAGAGAATCACATTTGCGTTGGAAGTTGATATTTTCTGCGGCCACGAGATCGGCGGTATTTGCGGGCGCCAACTTGAGAGCCGTGCCATATGCGTCTTCGGCGAGAGCTGCTGCGGTGTCGGCATCATCAATATCGGCGAGCACATCGGCGGCACGGGCCAATACAAGGTCAACAAACGTGGACAGATTGGGTAACAACGTATCATCCAAGTAGGTCTTGGCCCCAAGATAATCGCCCGCGGCATCGGCGAGCAATGCGGTGGCGTCGGCGGGAGCGGTTACCGTGGCAAGGGCATCTTTCCACGACTGATACGAAGTGTCATTGGTCAATGCCGAAGCCTGGGCAACAACGGCAGCGTCTTTGCGGGCAACTGCAAGACCAAGTCGTTTTCGGGCGGTTGCCAACGTGTTTTCAGCGACAGCAAACGTTTTGTTTTTGTCGAGCAGGTTGGCGTTTTTGGCGAACGAAACCAAGAGTTTGGCTTCGAGGTCTTCGGTCAGAAGCTTTACCGTGACGATGTCCTTTTCTTTTGCCAAAGCGGCCCGTACTTCGGCAACGGCGGTGAGAGCATCCGCCATTTCCTGATTGGCAGTGGCCAATTCTGTAGTTGCAACCGTTAAAGCACCCGTTGCGGTATCCACGGCGGCAACAGCCGAAAGGCGTTCGGCCTCGGCCGCCAGGAGTTCTGCGTCAGCGACTTGCAGCAGCGTTTTCATGGTGTAAATCCTTGTCGGGTTTCGACTCCAAACATGGATCGGGTAAATTCGACCCCTGCGGGGAATCCGGGAAATGCGCGACCGGCTTTTTCATATTCCCGCCAGATCGCCCAGAAAAAGTGGTGCCGCCCAAGAGAGCTTCCATGGGATGCGGCCAGAAATGCCGCCGCGGTTGCGGCATTTCGTATCAGCCCACCGACTATGGGATACATCAGGGCGAGTTCTTCAAAATCTACTTCTTCGTGAACCGGTGCCGTCTGAGGGACATGGGCACGCCACAGGCGCACCCGATCTTCAAATTCCGGTTCGTCAAAATCGACTACAAACTCGAGTCGGCGCAAAAACGCGTTATCGATGTTTTGACGCAGGTTCGTGGACAATACCGCGAGCCCTTCAAATCGTTCGAGGCGAGACAACAGGTAGGCGGTTTCCAAGTTGGCATAACGATCATGGGCATCGCTGACTTCGGTACGCCGTCCAAACAAGGAGTCTGCTTCGTCAAAAAACAAAACCGCCGCGGTGCGTTCGGCCGCGTCAAAGACCTGTCCAAGATTTTTTTCGGTTTCACCAATCCATTTGGAAACCACTTTGGAAACATCGACCAGCAGTACATCCAGGTCCAGCTCGTGAGCCATGACTTCCGCGGCAAGGGTTTTTCCGGTGCCCGGCGGGCCGGAAAACAACATACGAACTCCACGTGCACCGCTCCGATTGTGCAAAAATCTCCAGTCGTCCAAGACAAGCGGCTGGTGGTTTAGCCTGTCGATCGCTTCGCGTAATTGTTGGACACGATCTTCTGCAAGCACGAGGCTACCAAAACCCGCTGTAGGACGGATCAAAGCAACCCCGGAGGGTAGAGACACGTTGAGACGAGCGCGTACACAATGACCGACATCTTCTTTGGAAACCGGACGCTGCGCCATACGGGCATGGATCTTCGCCGACCGGGCCACTGCAAAAGCCAGATCTGGTTCCAAACGGTAACGAACAGCAAATCCGGGGGCAAATTCCGTCAACTCCGGCAAAACACCTTCCCACATTCGTACCCGATCCGCTACCGACAGACGGCCGATGGGTGTGTGGAGCCAAGCACGGTCTCCCGCTACCGCGGGAGCGCCTTCGCGAACCGCAAGCAGCACCGGAATGGGAAACATCGACATGTCGGGGCCATCGGAAACCTTTGGACCATCCGGCCAAACCATTCCAACAACCGGTATTCGTCCGGACACCACCGCAAACAGCGCAAGGCGGCGCCACACACCTGGCGTAGTCGTCGCGGCAAGCCGCACGGTGATGTAGGGACGCCCGGCAAGTTGTGCTATCACTGCGGCACGGTGTAAAGCAGTGGCTTCGTCTTCGGCGGAAACGACAACGGTGACGGGTTCTAGGGTTTCAACCACGCGGCGGGTCAACAGGACGTCCGGAGACGTGGCCCAATGCTCCAGTCCGCTCATGATCGGATGGACATCGGCCAGTTCGATATCTGTAGGCCATGGTGCCAACCCTGTCAACGCGTTCCACAGGCCAGGCTGAAGGCTGATCGCCCGTTCGGGCAGCGGACCCTCCTCCCCGAGAAGAATGAGTCCGGCGCGACGGAGTGCGCCGCCGGTAAGCCGGTGTTCCAGCGCAGGGCGGTGAATCAAGTCGGGCGCCAACAATTGTAATAATAAGCCAACGGTGGGTTGAGGTTCACCCCGTGGCGACAGCGCACGAAGTACGCTGGCATATCCTTCATGACAATCCGGCAAACACGCAGTCCACAAGATGTCTAAATCGACAGCATCCAACCCAAAACCCATGATCAGGCGTTCGATGGGAGTGGCATCGGGTCGAAAACTATGGGCAAGCGGTTGGAGTGGATCGGGAAATGTCGTTGGGAGTTCGGGCGGTGGTTCCGATGGCGTCATCGGCCATGATTGGACCACGGCTTCTTCCATTGCACGCAAAAACACAACCGCCGATTGAACAATAGGTTGGTCCTGACGTGGGCCTTGTTCCAACAGCCCTGCCAAACGTCCGCCGATGCGGGCGACCGCACGAACAGGACGGAATCCGGCGTCAAATACACCGGAAACACTGGCAAAAGGTTCGGACAAAGGCTCACTCATAAATAAACCGCACCACGCAACCAAGCCACGGGAGATACCCGGGATCGATATCTAAACCGGCACGGCGAATTTCCGTGCGCACCTGTTGTTGCTCCAAAATGACGTCGATCCACCCCGGCTCGGCCACGATGCGGCCACGGCGACACACCACAAAATCGATGGCCGCCCGGGGTGACAGGATGGAATCGGAAACCGGCGTTGTCGTTTCGGCCGACAGGCTGACGGGACCGAGGCGTTGTTGAAGCCAGGTCGTCAGTTGGTCAGCCAAAGTCAGCAATTTTTGTCGTTCGGCGACCGACAATTCGAGGTCGAGATGAGATGGCCAATTCGCGTTAGGTGCAAGCCCCGCAAATGCAAGTTCCGCCGCGTCACCCCGCGGCAAATTCGGCACCAGGACCCGGGCAAGCAGGATCAACCAGGTGCGAATCGAGCGGCCACAAAAGGTTTCGTCGTACAAAAACGAATCAACCGTATTCAAAGCAACAAACCCGTGGACAAAAAACAACAACCCGGCGAATTCCGTCGGCAATACCGATATCCCCAAACCGGGTCCATCCACGTCGGAACGGGTTTGGTTGTTGGAATTCAGGTTGTGTACCACCGCCAAAGAAGCTCCGTCGGTCGACGTCGGCTGGTTCACATCGCGGCGTTTGGAATGCGGAAACGGCAACAGTTCGGCGGTTCGTTGCGTGTGCGAGCGTTCGGGCGCCGGGGAACCATCGTCGGTCAGAAACGTCGACGGACCCAACCGCGATGGTATTGCAGCACGTTTGGGCAGTTCAGCAGCGGTTTCTAAACTCGGATCGGTGGGTGAAACCGTCAATTCGGACTGTTGTTGCGAAGAGTCCTTGGGCGACAACGTTTCCATCGCATAAGACAACGCCAACTCAACCGCGTGTGGTCCCCGGTGTAACGCCAACGGTTCCAACTCCAACAACGCCAACAACAACAAGGTGTACCGAGTGTCGGCTGGGGATGCGACCGCGGCGAATGCCAAAGACCGAAAGATGTGAGAACGAGACCAATCCAGCCGTTGCGCCCATTTTCGGGCGGCGGCATGCTGTTGGACATTCAATGAGCCGTCGGCGGGCGTTGACGATGCCGGCTTGGCCTTCAATAACACATCATCAAGAAGACGGCGGTGATGTGCCCCTGACAGCCGACTCCAAAGCGGGTTGAGAGTACCTTGACTTGCAAGTTCGGCAAGAAATGCCACAATCCCGCCGTCCCCCAATGAACCACCGTTGGTTGCCTCGGCGATGATCGAGTCGATCAAGCTGTCTTCCAGGCTGATGGACTCATCCGAAGCACCACGCCGCACGACATTTGATTGAAGCCAAGCCCATTTTCGCCGGAAATCTGCACGAGCGATTCCCACCGCCATATCCAGCAGCAGGTGCCGGGTTGTGCGAAATACCACCACGTCCGGATCAGCCTGGGTCAGAAGTTGGTGAAGCACCGTGGTGAGTTGTTTGACCCATTCGCGACGTACGTCGGATGAAGCCAAGTCGGGTTGATACCCCAATGTGACAGTCAGGCGACGAATACAAACGATCACATCCGTAGAAATGGACAAGATACCGAAAAGTTTGTCCAATTCCTCCTTTAGGGTCCGGTTGACCAAACGCGCAACTTCTTCCCCCGTCAATGACGAATTCGGAAGGAGCGCGGCATGGGTCTCAACCCTTCTTATGTGAACGTTGTGGGCCATGAACCTACATTTGAATGGTTACTTAAATTGATTTGCTGCCTTGCCAACATGGCCAAGGGCCGACTGGCCCACGATAAACCCTTCGTCCTGGGGTTTTCCGATGATCGTACCACGACCCAATACCCACGAACCCACTTGGCCGGTGGTGAAACCACCGGTTTTCCCAATGACTGACGTAATTCCCAACAGCAACCCAATTCCGGTACGCATTCCGGCATCAACCGTGCATACATCAAACAGGGTATGGGCCGGTTTGTGGGCTTCGATCAGGTCCAATACGGCGGACCGTTCTTCATCGGTGAGGCTTGCCGCCAAAAAGACCGAAAAACGGTGGGCGCGGGTACGAAATACTTCGGCTGCGTCACCCGTGAGCGCCACCTGTTCTGCTGACCCCACCACTCCGCCAACACGAAATCCGCTGCCCAATACCGACGCGGTGGGAGTATCCTCGCCGCTGTATCCAAGAATCGGTGCGCCCAATCCACGAAGGCGGAAATGTTCGAGAACATAGGTCGATCGAGCTGTACAGATTTCGATAAATCGTGTCAGCCCACCCAACGTCCCGCGGCTGCGCCAGAGCAAAACGATTTCGTCGACCAATTTGCGGCGACGTTCGATTGGCCACCGTTCGTCGGTGGTCAAGCCAACAAAACTGGCAAGCCATGGCAAGGCGTCCTCGGGAGCACCCGTTGGATGAAGCAACGACGCCCGTCGTGATGATTGGGCGTCCAGATCGGCCATGACACCATCGATTGTGGCCAGATAACGGAGCAAAAAGGACGCGGCATCGGGATCACGAACGTAGGTACGCGGCAAGGATCGGAGCAAGGTGTGAGCGTTCTTTTCGATCCTCAATGAACGAATTCGTGGGGTTTTTCGGGTGTTTCCACGAAGCGCCAAAGTCACCCACAAATATCGGCCTTCGGTTAATACCGGGGCTTCAAACGTTGCAAAATGGCGTTCGGGCTGGCCGGCAAAGGGAATTTCGCGCCCGGTTTCGCGGCGATAAACTGGCGAAAATACGTCTGACCACTGCTCGTCATCGGGCGTTTGCCCCAAGGTGGGCGAAACGTCCAAGGGCAACAGCATCGGTGTAAGTTGGGGACTCCGAATTTCGGCTTGGGAAATGTTGTCGGGGAGATTCCACAGCAATAATTGGCCGGGCGGAATTTCGTCGGTGGTAAAAGTGTGAATCCGTACTTCGGTCGACTGCGGGATACACGCATCCAAAAACAATCGTCCCCAAACGTTTCGATACGTGCCCGAATCCAATCGAAATGTGGTGACCATTCCGTTGCGTTCGTATACGACTTGGGTCGCAAAAGCATGGCGAATTTTTTTGCCGTCAAAATACGCGATGCGTCCATCGGGAGCCAACACGATACCGGCACCATCGTAGCCGGGTGCCCGAAGCGGAGATTCTTCCTGCAGTGCGCCGTTGACACGCTTAAATCGCAGAAATCCTTGGCCTGGTTGCCGAGCTATCACCATCGAACCGTCGGCATCAAAACAAATGTCTGTGGCTCCTTCAACGACAAAGGACTGATTGGGAGCGGAAAGAGGCACAACGGTCATTTCAGCTTGTTGATCCAACACCACCATTTCGCCACATGAACTGATTGCAAGTCTCCGCGGTGACTGGATGGTCTTGGAAAACACTCCGGAATATACGAGAGTGGTCATGTCCGTTGGACCAGACCTCGCCGTGAACCGGATCAACAAGTTGGGGTCGCTCAATATCGCCCAGACAACACGACCGTCGGTCGCAATATCTTGTAGGACTTGTTTGGGGTTTCCTGGTGTCGCAACGGAAAAACTGCGAAGCAAAGAGGGGCCCCACAGGTCGAACACAACAATTTTACGTGCAACGGCATCGCCGACAAACAATCGGTCATTGCCGTCGACAGCCAATGGTCCCGGAACAAAAGACAAACCACCCGATTGTGTGCCTGACGGCCCTGCGGGAGAAAAATCTCCGTAATCCGGCGTCGATTCGGTTTCGAACCACTTGGTTGGATCAGGAATAGGGATTCCTGAACCCGCTTTGGAGACATCCCACAACCAACGTTCGATCTGGCCCAACTGCGGGACACTGCGAAACAATCGGCAGGATGAATCAAAAGCGAGCCCGGCAAACGGACCGACTCCACCGGTGATTTCTTCGTCCACCGCAGCCAATGACCAACCAAGGCTCAATTCGCCAAGGGTCAAATCCAACGCGGTTTGGGCATGGGTTGCGCGCAACCATTGGTCGCCCGTACGTATGAGGGTGAATGGGCGTTGGCTCACGTCAGCACTCCTCCACCAACGTGGGCACGGGAACAACAGTTTTGTCGGGGTCCGCAACTGGGGCCGCTACGTCACCCGCAGGCAGCGGATTTCCTTGAACGACGCTCATCGCGGCGATTTCCGGAACCTGGTCGGCTTCCAGCGTCACTTCGTCTACGGTGACCCAGACTTCTTCTTCTGCATCCCATGTCGCCAATTGGATTCCGGTAAGGTATTCGACGCCATCTACTTGCAGCGCAGCCGCATAAAGCTCCGGGCCATAAACGCGGCGCCCGAGGGGCCAGCCGCCGCCTTCGGGGCCATAAGGTGGAAGGGGCGCGAGGAATTGGCGCAGCACCACTTCGACCCACCGCTTTACTGCTTCAATGCCGTATCCCTTCTTCACCTCCAATCCAACACTGACGGCGATTGGAACATAGCTTGGCGGAATCACGTAACATTCGGTCGTGACCAGCCGGCGTTCGTCGAGATAGCGGCAGACCAGCCGCAGAAGCGTTCGATCCGGCATCGGGGCGTTTGGATGTTTGGGGTCCTCTTTAGGCCACACCACCACTGAAACAACACCTGCCGCTTTGGTGGTCGAACCGAACGATGGGTGATACAGCGGCAATACCTCGGCACGCCCAACGTCTGCACCGGGTGTTGCAAGTGCCAGTTCCTGGAAATCACTTGCAGCAACCGCGCGATCATGGCGTCTGAATTCGGCCGGAATACGCGTTAGAGCGTCGCTGATAGGCTCACTGTCGGCGCCACCGCGGAACGCCGCCGGGTTTACAACCGTCACACCGCTGACGTTGACCGTTTGAATCGCTTTTGCAGCAACATTACCCGCTCGTCCACCACCGTAGCGATAACTACGAGCCCGGATTCGTTCACCGATCTGGGGAGCTTTTCCGAAGACTCCGTTGCCAAAAATGACACGACCGGCCTCGGCATCAAGAACGTAATGGCGATCATCTTCACCACTTCCATCAAACGAGGTCACTTCGGTCCATGGCGTGAACCCGTCCATTTCTTCGACATCTATTTCGACGCTGTTGACAATGACAGGAGCATAAACAAGCGAATATTCCTGATCGGGTTGGCCGGTGCCGGTTCCCAAAAATTCTGCTGATGCAGTTCGTTCCTGAACCGCTTCAGAAACGTTGACTCCCACCCACAACAACCGACCCAGCGGTCCGCCGTCGGTTCGAAACGCCCGTAGCCAGAAAACGACCCGTTCGGCGACTTTTTCGTCTTCGATTTCAGGTGGAAACGATCCCGCCCCTTCTGCGCCAACGACCAGCGGGGGATTGCCGAAATCCAATGAGGATGCCGGTAATTCGAGACGAATAATCCCGCATTGATCGAGGCCACCGGTGGTATCGCCCACAGGGTTCAGCGTGCGATAAATCGGCTGCAACAATGCTCCCGACGAGGTTTTTGTAGTCGAGATTTGCCAATGAATTTCCGTGATGACATCCAGAGACGCAGCGCCCGGGCATGCCGACACGTCGGTTTTGGACTCGACCGTCTGATCGGGAAGAACACCCACGTTGATGACTTTCCCCGCCATTCCAATTCGGAGTGCATCGACTTGATCTTTGTCGTCGGCCACGATGGCAATCCACAACGTGTCATCGACTGCCGTGGACAAATCGACAGCTTCCACACCCGGTGCAGATGGATCGGTCGGAATCGGCGTGGTTTTGTAAAACAACAATTGTTCGTCGGAAACGTCGAGCCCCAATGCCTGCGCTCGCGCACGCGAAGCTTCAAGCAGTTCAGGGTCTTCCGGAATGCCGGTTGACAACCTCGCCCAACCCAAGGCAGACACTGGAAAAGTGTGTACCTCCGTTTGGGTCTCAAACGCTGTCTTTCCTGCAAGCACCGCTGTTTTTTGTTCCACCAGGGTCCCAGAACTGTTGGTCTTTTTGGTGGAAAATGCAACCAAACCGGACGCCGACACGGCCGGGCGCAGGGGAATCTTAAGCAGATTCAGAAACGCTAATTTAGTCGCATCGGGAATTTGATTAAACCGATACAGGAGGTTTTCGCCTAAATAAGCGAACAACTCGATCAGCGTAATTCCGGGATCGCTTGCGTTATGATCAGTCCACTCCGGAGCATAAACGGGTATACGCCGGATCAACTCGTCGCGGAGCTGCTGATAGGAACGATCATCAAGTATCGGAGTACGAATCGGCATTCCGGATTACTCCAGGTAAAAGGGGTAAACAAAATTTCCAGGACGACGGTCCCGGGTGTGCACAAACGCAATCACAATGTCTACGCGAGACGGCTCTTGTGGGTGCGGGTTTACAGAAACGGTAACAGAATCGATACGTTGTTCCCACCGTGCCAGCGTTCGTGTCACTTCATCTTGGATCAATGCCCGGGAAGCAGACGTATTCGGGCGGGCCAAAAACCGCCGCAAACCACAACCGAACTCCGGGAGCATCACACGTTCACCGGGCTCGGTGTCCAAAATAATCTGGATGCTGCGTTCAATTACATCCGCTTTTTCGACATATTCCAGGCGACCCGCATCGGAAGGTTTGACGGGAAATGCCCAGCCGCGACCTGCAAGTCCTTGTTTACTCATGCAAACTTTGCCTCCAGCGCGCAGGTGGTTTTTAAGCCATCCAGCAACGAATCGGGTTCAGACGGCGAAGTCAACGACGCCTTGAAAGCGTTGGCGGCAGTGGTTGCAGCAGCATTGGACGCCGCAAGAAAAGCAGCTTGGGTCGCTGCCGCGTTGTTCAAATCGACACCTTGAAAATATACTGCCAACGACGGGTCGGCTTCGGTAAGTTCCGCGATCGCTGCCGCAATCGATTCCAGGGAACCAAAGTCAATGCTGGCCATAAACTCCGCGGAAAACTCGACTTTGAAGTCAACATCGAATTGTGCTTCCATACCTGCATCCATTGAGAGTTCAGGAGGAATGCAAAATTTAAGGCGCAACAAAAACCAAAGGCCGAACAAAAGGGTGACAACCGGCAAAAACAGGCGGAAAACGAAATAAGCAACAATTGTAAATACCGGCAATGCAAACGAACAAATCTGAAAACTGCTGCCTACCGAGCCGTCCTTGGCTTCTTGGCCGTCCACCGTAAAGTTAAGCGCCGACCCCGGCTTGTTTGCAATACCAAACCGAGCCAACGTACTCGGAGGCAACCGCACTGCCTGTGCGGCAAGCTCTTTTAGATCGGGCATTTGTACACGGACAGGGCAGTTTGCGGTACCCACGACGTCAAAGGTACTGGCAATCTGATACTCGCGCGTAGGAGGGCTGAAGTACAACTCGCCGCAACAATCGGGAGCGTTTGTTTGGCGAGGTACTCCGGTTTTATGTCTGCGAACGACACACCGAATTTCATACAAACCTTGGTCATCAAACCGAGGCGCCCCGTTCTCATCCACTTCGGCAGCGCCCATTGGAACAAGACCATAGTAGGTCGTTCTTCCGGCGCAAGGATGTTGTGGATTGGCTGGATCTGGAATCAAAGGATACAACGGAAACAAAGTCTCCTGTAGCGTAGCCGGGGTCTCGTCGGTCAAGTCCACCCAAGCGCCGATTCGATCAAATCCTTTCGACACCCATGCTGCTTTTTTTTCACCAGGTTTGGGTGCTTCAGCGACCGCTGCAACTCGGCGAACCACGAATCCCGCCTGGCAGATCTGATCTCTCGACACATTGGGAAAACCAGGCACAGCACAATGGACTTCGCAAACAACGACATAAAACCGTTTGTGGGTCGGCAAAAACAACTTACGGCGTGTAGATGGTACCCACGGCAACATATTCATTTGTAACTTAACACGTTGCAGTGTGTTGAGTGACGACTCGTCGGGTTTGCGGTAGACGAAGTCTTCTTGATCGTAACATAAGGAATTGACGGGATCGCGAATGTAATCTGTGACAAAGTTTGATGAATCGAATTTTTGAATAACCGGAATCGTCGCGCGGCCGAGTGTACCTGGAGCCCACGCATAAGACGGGGCAACGATACTCCACAAGTGCGAATTGGTTGCGGAAACGGCGATGGCCACGAAACCTCCTCCTACCAGATGTTGCCCGCCCCTGGGGTATACGACGGTGAAACGACACCAGTGCTGGCAATCAATGTTGAACAATTAATGATGCCGTCAAAGTTGGCGACCGGGGCGTGGACGTTTACGGTGCTCGCGTTGACCTCGACGGTTGCGTTCGCGTTGATCACGACCTGCCCCGAAATGTTCAACGTGATGCTGTGCCCAGAACTATGCTCCAATTTGACGTCTCCGGTCGCGTCGTCCATTACAAGTTGATGTCCACCCGCGGTCTTCACCGTTATTTTTACGGCTCCCTGGGTATCATCAAACTCCAAAATGCTGCCGGACCGTGTTTTCCACAACCGTTTGTTGTTGGCGGCTTCCGGTGTGGTCGGCATGGCCTCACGACCATTCCATGTAGCACCTACTACGTACGGACGACGGATGTCTCCCGCTTCAAAAGCCGCCACGACCTCCGTATCGACCTCCGGCAGTACAAAAATCCCTTGCTGATCCTCCGCATAGAGGCTGATAAGTCTCGCCCAGGCACGTACGTCGTCCGAACCCGGATCGCCGAGCCACGGAAACTTCAATTCGATCCGTCCCAGGTTGTCCGGGTCAACAATATCCGTCACGATGGCGGGATACAGCCCAAAATATCGAGGTCCCGCACCATCTTGCACCTGGTACTTCATCTGTGTCTTATCCCTCCGTAATCGTCGCCCGTTCGGCGCGAAACGACGTTCTATGTCCATCCTGTAAATCGTAGGTATGGCATACGTGGGTCACATAATACGGGTCACCTTCAAAAGGCGGTGCTACATTTGTGATGGTTATAAGGCTACCTACTTCCATATCGGGACTTCCACTTGTGACTCCCTCAGCCGTCACAAATGCGCGTGCGCGCCGCAGCATCTCTGCCTTAACCCATTCTCTGGCTTCGTCGGTTGTATGGGGAACATCGCGGACTCGAAAAGACTCCCGTTCACCGAAAGCATCCTGTAATACTTGCGGACCGACCTTTCCGGACGCCACTTCTTGGCGAATGGCACCAACGTCGGCTTCCTCTTCAATCGTTTGACGCTGCTCAATATCCCACCCGGAAATTTTCACCTTGGTTCGTTGATGCGCCAAGTCAGCACGTAACTTAATAGATACGATGTCGTTTCCGGAAACCAATGTCAGGGTAGTTCCGTTTCGGTTTCCACGTTGGCGAAAATATAAGGTGTCTCCCGAAACCCACACTTCAGCCGCAACGCGACGAGCACGATCCCGCAAAAAAGCCAAATCACTCATGTTCCATTGCTGAACGAATGGGTAAGTCGGTCCCTGCGCGTCCGCTTCGGCCGACATGCCATATTCACCAGCGATGGCGTTAGCAATGTCCGCATCGGTCTGATCGCGATAGGTTTTATTACGTCGCGTCATTCGGAAATCCATCAGGCGGTCTTCGGCAAAAACAACGATAACGGGCGGTGCCCCCTCTGCACCATCGAACTCGATCGCCGTGATTTTGCCGTCGAAAATCGTTTTCTGAGAATCTTCTGGACCAACAATCACCTCAACACGTTTACCAAAGTCGAAAACAGTGCCGTCAAAGTATAACAATTGTTCATTTTCCCCACCCGAGGGGCCCACTGCCAGAAAGCGCATCACCGCTGTCTTGAGCCCTTCGATGTCTTCTTCTACCCGCAAATCCAACACGTCTCGCACGAGTTGGCCATTTGCTTCGCCATCGATCTTGATTACCGGAACGGTATATGTAAACAATCGCTCAGTCATCAAAACCCTGCGCACATGTTCGTAACCGCACTTCGGCCCACCACTGTGAGGTCAGTTCTCGTTTGTTGGCATTCGCAAACGAGTCCGATTCAGACGAACCCTCCGATGATGCGCCGCCGCCGTCACCACGAGTCGAAGGTTGTTCATTCACATTCACCGTCATCTCATCGATTTCTACCGGCATTCACAAGCCTCCTACCCTTTGCGCAACGCAATCCAACCCGGCACAGTCGGGTCTGTTGTTGTTGGAACGTCAGAAGTTGGTCTACCACTTGTTTTTAACCAGCCTCCAAGTACCGGAGCCAGTTGCTCCCGAGGAATTCCCTTACGTGGCACCAACGGAACTCCATAACCAAAGGAAATGGCCCGTCGGTCCACAATAGGAAGCATAGGTGCCGGGAGCGCATCCGAACTGGTCGGTGTGGTGCCGACAGTATCCGCAAGACGTAAAGCGGTTCTTGTTTGTACCGGGCGAAGAGAACCACCCGCCAACGTTTTGGACGAGGTGGCTGTTGCGGCAGTCGTCGAGGAAAGTGCCGTTTGGGTGTTGGCTCTTTGTGCGGAATTGCCAAATCCGGTCGCGTTTTTTTGGGTTGCCTCAGAACTTTTTGCTACGTCTGCTTTTTCCAATGCGGCCCCTACTCCACCCGCCGCCGATAGAGCAAACCCCGCTCCTTGTCCCGCTCCGACTCCGGCGCCGGAACGCGCAGTCGTCGACGATGTGGTTCCTCCACCGCCCAATCCCAATGAGGCATCCACCGACACGCCGATACCGGCCTGTACACCAAGCTGAATCCCGACACCCGCGGAAACATTCACGCTAGCATTGAAATCCAGTTCCAGTCCCGCAGGAAGAGACAACGCGTCACCAACTTGGTCGGCAACTGAACGCCAGGCACTTGGATCAAGACCGTTCCGCGCCAAAAATCCCTGAAGGGATTCCCCATCAAGCGCCGATCCGGTGCGATTGGTTTTCTCACTACCACTCGTACCGGGTCCATTACCGGCCGGTGCTCCCGGCTTGGGGGCACTGCTGTTGTTTTGTGCCACCTGATTGGGCACATCGAATTGGTATTCCGCCTTCTGTTCACTAATGCTGACATCCAACTTGGCTCGAAGAGGCGTCCCGTTCTCGGCGAACAGATCCACTTCTTCTGTGATGTTCTCCATGATTCCGTCGAATATAAACGTACCCCAATGGAATCTCAGTCGTGGCGGCGGCGGTTTATCCCCAGCGTTGGTGGGCGGAATCAGAAACTTTACGATTTCTTTGGTTTTTTCTCGTACAGAGCGAGGTTCTTCGACCGTGCCTTCATCAGACGTGTCGAAAACCAGTTGCATCGTTAATTTAGTGGAACTGGATCCAATGTGCTGGCGTTTCTGCTTTCCTTTGGATTTGCCTCCTTCCATCTGATTCTGGATCGTAAGCTTCAAAGTCGTCGGATTAAACTGAACCGGTATTTCCGCCCCGGTCGGAGTTCCTTTCTCATCGCTTCCAATAGCTTGAAATGTAGCTTTCAACAATCCCATGAACCGCCTGCCTTCTTCTCACTTGATCTCAATCAGATGCATATGACGAAAATCCCACAAGCGCCGGTGCCTGCATCTGCATTCGTTCCGATGGCCGCCGAAAACAATAAAATGACTCTGAGCTTGTGAAAAAATAGCTGAACGAACTTGGACGGATGCTTTTGTCCCCGCTGCCCAGAAAAAAACCTGCGCCATATTCCCGATATGACTCGGT
>JABWCM010000047.1 GCA_013360285.1 Myxococcales bacterium | reverse complement strand
CTTCTGCAGGCATCGGATTTGCAATCCCGGTTGATACGGTTGGCAGAATCGTGCCTCAATTGATTCGTCTTGGTCACACCGTGCGTCCTGGTCTCGCCGTAGAAGTGCTTGCGGACATGTACTCGCGCCAAGTAGGTGTCGACGGGGTGGTCGTGGCCCGCGTACAAAAAGGCAGCGACGCCGAAAAAGCCGGATTACGCGGGATTTCGGTGACGTCAGATGGTGAGCGAATCCTCGGCGACGTCATCGTCGCAATTGATGGCAAGCCGGTCGGTAACTTTGATGAGTTGGTGAATACTCTTGAGAAATACCGGGTTGGTGACACGGTCGTTGTGCGGTGTTTCCGGAACAAAGGCTACGTTGACCTGCGTATACGTCTGCAAAGAGTCGAATAGGCCCCAATCATAATCTAGAAGTCTCACCCCAAAGCCAATTGGCTAATTTCATTCAGATTCTGAAGACGATCATCAACTAAGTCCACACCGTGGGAAAAAAATCGCAGCGCGGCAACGGTAGGTCGTGGATCGTGGAGGTGATTTTCTGCCCAAGTCGCATGATTACATAACAAAGCAAGAGCCAAAGACCGAGCCAAAGTTAACGCAAAACGGCGCGCTCCCGCTTCCAGAAACGGTGCCCCAAGCGTAGCGGTGGATTGATACCAAGTCGCGGCGTGGTTTGCACTGTCCCGAGCGGCCTGGGCAGCGACTCTTAGTCTAGGCAGCACCGCTTCTGTTTTTTTGCTTATTAACTCCAGATATGGTTCCAACGCGGCTTCTTTTTGGATGGCGCGGAAACTGTCGAGTGACAACACGTTCGTCGTGCCCTCCCAGATCGACAATACCTGAGCATCGCGAAGAATCTGTGGAAGCCCTGTGTCCTCAATGTATCCCGCACCGCCGAAGGCCTCCAGCACTTCGCTCGCTCCGGATACCGCCACCTTCGCTGTCCAAAGTTTACATAATGGGTGCAGCAGCCGCAGGGCTGCGCGTTCGGAATCGGAAATAGTTCCTGCTTCTTCCTTACCCAACAGGTGCACCATAGTAAACGTCAGGTGAGTCGCGGCTTCCAACTCGGCAGCAACCGATGCCAGCGTGTCAAGATGTAGTGGTTTTTGGGACAACGGAGCCCCAAAAGCAACGCGCACGTTGGCGAAATTTTGAGCGAGCGCCAGGCCATAACGAAGTCCTGCGACGGCACTTACCGAGTTCCAAGTACGAGTAATATTAAGCATTGGTGTAATATTGCGCACCCCATCACCTAAACCGGCTACTGGGATAGCAAACGTACCGTTCAGTTCCAATTCTGCTGTAGGCAGCATTCTCGTGCCCAGTTTTTCTTTCAAGCGGAGGATTTTTATTCCGTTTAACTGTCCGTCCGGCAAACGTTGTTCCAGGTAGAACAGGGCGAGACCCTTTCCTCCATCTGGATTGCCCTCCGGACGTGCTAAAGTTAACGCAACGTCCGATGTAGTTGCGGACGTGAACCACTTGGTTCCAAAAAGGCGCCATCCGTCGGAACTATGTTTGGCGATTGTTTCGGAGATGCCGACATCTGAACCACCGGTACGCTCGGTCATCCACTGGCCGGACGTCCACATTGTTTTTGGATCCCGAGATGTCAAATGCGGCACTGCGCGGTCGATCAATACCTTGTTGCCGTGTGCGAGCAGCGTTGCACAGGCACCGTCGGTCATTGCAAGCGGGCAATTATAGGTATGAGTCGATCGTTCAAAAAGGTAGGCCAGAGAAAATTGATGTAGACGAGAATATTCACCTGATTTCCGCTCATAGGCGGTCGCGACAACTCCGTGCGTTGCAGCGATTTTGGCGAACTCCAACCATGCCGGCGACACCAGAACCTGGTCAATACGTTTTCCCCAGGGGTCATAAGGGATGAGTTCCGGTTCTGATTTACGAAATCTCTGTGCCAATTCAGCAAGATGGGTTGCGGCCAATCCTCCCATCTCCTCCAGAGATGGCGTAATACCTGCCAACACGTCCTCCGGCACGTGTTGGCGCAAAAATCCCTGCAAAACCCGGTCGGCTTGAAACAGATTTCCCACATGAGGAACAATTTGGATAAATGTCACGGTATCTCCTGTGGTTGGTAGGGTCCGATCACGATTGAAGTTGCATGGCACCGAACCTGCTTTGAATCGGTGAATCAGCAACGAACATTGCATCGTAGGTGTGTGTTCCAACGGAGACGTGGCACTGTTACACCATAACGACAATACCAGAAAGTGGAGCGGGAGGGGTAGGGCGACCGTATGTTTTGGCGGCCAAAGGCCTCCAGGATGGTTGTGGCTGACGGGTATTCTCGAATTTCAGGTTGCGTATGTTGGCTTTCGACGATGCCTGTAGCATAGTGCTGCCGGAGGAGATTGAAATGAGTGGTTCGTTTCAGTTGGTATGGGAGGCGCTTCACCCAGACGCCGATCAATTCGGGGGGGTGCTGGTCGATTCAACAGCCGGGCATGGGTTTTTGTTCTATCCGGGAGACGTACGGCGCACCGGTGTGTTGATGTGGCAGAAAAACAAGGTCCACTCGGCTGCTGAAGTGCAATGTATTCGTTATCGAGTCGACGAAATCGTTTGGTCGCGGTCGCTTGGTGCGGATTTAGATGTATCGAGATCATATTCCCACGAATTACGGCAGATCTTGCAGATTCGACCGCTGATGCTGGTTCAGTCCGCAGTAGTCTTGGCCATTTGTATTGGTGCGGAACAATGGCGAGTTGTTGCGTTATCCAAGGAGGACGGGGCGCTGTTGTGGTCCACAGACTGTGTCGAACCTGCCGTCGAAGCAGGGATAGAGTCAGCGGATTTGTTCGTGGCTGTCCGGTCCGACGGTACGGTCGATTTACTGCGCATGTCGTCGGGCAAAGTCATTTCCAGTTTGCTGCGTGTTGCCGACGGCGCGAGTATCCAGACCGGCTCGGCTGGCGTCGCGATAGTCGATGATACTGGGATACTTCATTTTTTTGCCCCAGACGGCAAAAAGAGATTTCAACTACAGTTAACATTAGGGGAGTTGGACAGCGCGGAAAACAGGGTGCGTGTTCGGGTTGATGATGTTCTTTTGTGTGATGCCGGGAGGCTGCGCTCACTTAGTGCACAAGATGGTCAAGTTAGATGGACTGTGCCAACGGTCGGTCTTGGGCAGGTTGCGCTTTTTGAGACTCGTTCCTATGTGATTGTCCAAGCCCTTTCGCCGCCGGGTGTCATGGTTCACCGGGCGGATACCGGAGCGGTGATCGAGTCACCGGTGTTTGGACAAATGCGGCATTGGGTAGAAGACAATGGTGATATCGTAGGCCCAGATCGCAGTGGAAATGTCGTTGTTGTGGACGGAGCCGTTGGTTTGGTGAAACAGACCTTGACCGCAGAGGAACTCACTGTGTTCGAGGTTGCGGTGTCCGATGACGGGCGGATGTTTGCGACGGCGGTTCGTACACAAGATGACCCGTTGATTTTGTTGGAATTCGATCTTGTCACGGGCGGAGTCTTACGGCAGACCGAGTTGCCGGCCCCAGGGACTTTTCACCTTGATGCGCCGACCTCACGCAGCGTTATTGTTTCTAGTGGAGTTGGAGTCGCCGTATACGACGCCGGTCCCGACGACCGCGCTCAAAAATGAAGGAGAAGTTAATGAAAGTGGCAGACATCATGACACCGGACGTCGTAACGGTCCACTACAACCAACGCGTGAATGAAGCTTTGGCAGCGTTGTATGAAAATGACATTCGCCAGGTACCGGTGGTGGATTTCAATGGCGTCATTGTTGGTATCTTAACTGATCGGGACATTAAAGAACATGTAGGATTTCGTCTTGCTCCTGGAATTGACCCCGAGGAGCGACGAGATGCCCTTGTAGATCGGATTGATTCGGTTATGAGTACGGATCCGATGACCGTACAACCGGAAATGGAGTTGTCGGAACTTATTGACTTGTTACTGGAAACAAAAGTAGGTGGTTTTCCTGTCGTCGACGACGACAAAAGAGTGCTCGGGATTGTTACGTATATTGATGTGCTTCGCGAGCTTCGAGACCGGGCCGACGTGTAAGGCCCGTGGCTCATGATTGGCGGCATGTCTTGGCAACGCGTATGCGTAGACGGTCGTACGTCTGTGGTAATGCCAACTCATCTGAAGTGAACCAGGCTACGGATTGGCTCTAAGAAGATGTCGCTGAAGCCTACCAGTACCGTTGCGAGGGCTCGATTTTCTAGGCCTTTACATTCCTCGTGGATTTCCTGAACGACATCGTCGATATAACGAATCGCTCGCGCAATACCTCCACTGGCCTCCAGCAATGCCAACGCTCGTGTTATATGGGTATCCTCAGTGTGGTCTCGTGGCAGGCGTAAGATGGCGTGCAATTCAAGTGCCTGTTCACGGGGAAGGTTTTCAAGCGCGTGAACGGTCATCAGGGTAATTTTGCCTTCTGCGATATCCGTTCCCTTGCGGTCTCTGCCTTTGTTCCCGGTGATGTCCAGCAAATCATCTTGAATCTGAAACAGTACACCTAATTTTTCTCCGACAGACTCGAGCGTACGGAGTGTTTTTTCGGACGCCCCTGCTAGGATTCCTGCACCAACCAGAGGGAGTGCAAACAAGCCGCTCGTTTTTCCGCGTGCGATTCGAAAATAATCCGCCACGGTTGGTTGTGTTCTTTCTTTGAACCGAAATTCATCAACCTGCCCGGCTATTACGGCGAGCGTATACCCGACAAGGGTGTCAACTATGCGGTGTATGACCTCAGACGGCGCGGTGATACGTTGCGCAAGTGCGATACTGTAATAAAACATCGCATCTCCGCAATTGATCGCCTGCGTGGTGCCATAGTGGGACCAGACCGTCGGTTTGCCGCGACGATGTGTATCACCGTCCTGTAGGTCGTCGTGAACCAATGTGGCGTTGTGCAACATCTCTACCGCTGCACCAAGACCAATGGCGGCTTCCGGGCGGAGACCCATCGTTTGCACAACAGCCAACGGCAAGATCGCGCGAAGCCGCTTACCCCCCGTCTGTAAGTGGTACCAAGTCATGTCTGATAACGATCCGGGATCATCGGACGGAGGAACAACCGACTGCAGTTCGGCTATTATCTGCGGCCAATGCTGGTCGCGTAAACCCTCAAGGGCCGCCGGGGTGAATTTCACTATATTACCAGTCATTGTTATGTTAGTGGCGTTGTAGGATACAACTGTCCGAACAAATTTGCCGCGGTCTCCCGATTGATAGCCCGTCGTTTGATCATTTCCGCTACGACAGCATCGATTTGTTCTTCTTTGGCTCCCACCGAAGCCGCGATATTTCGTGCGTGTAATGACATATGACCACGCTGGATTCCTTCGGTTGCCAGCGCCAAAATTGCAGCGAGGTTTTGTGCCAGCCCAACAGCCGTCGCAAGGCGACCCAATTCATCGGCGTTCCGTGTGCCGGCGATCTTCAACAACACACCCACCGTTGGGTGAACATGGACGACTCCCCCAACGGTACCAACTTGCATGGGAACAGCGATTCGTCCAACCAGATTGTCGCCCTCGCGCCGCCACGTGGCCAACGCTGTGTACCGCCCCGCACGTGCGGCGAATGCATGTGCACCCGCTTCTACGGCTCGCCAATCCTGGCCGGTTGCAATCAGAAACGAATCGATTCCGTTCATGATCCCTTTGTTATGTGTTGCGGCACGATAGGGATCAATTTCGGCAAATACGCTTGCCTTTACAACACGATCTGCCACCGTTGTGCCGTCCAGGCCGAGGTCCAATCGCTCAAGCATCGCCAACGGAACACGGCCGACTGCTCGCACAAGGCGTTCGTCGGCCAAATTGGACAAAATTCGTAAACAAATATCTCCGCCGGTTAGTTCATGGCACTCTGCGGCAATACTTTCGACCATCGTATTGATCAGATTGGCGCCCATTGCGTCGCGGACGTCGGCGTACAAGTGAACGACCAACATAGGCCCGACGGCTGTGTGTGGAAAAATCCGTGTTTCGATTCGACGGGCTCCCCCACCTCGTTCTACGAGTCGGGGATTGGTTGCATTTGCTTTTTCCAACAGTCGTGGAGCAGCATGAACAATAGCTGCTTTGGCACTCTCCGGATCCGGCAACTCACAGATTTGAATTTGGCCAATCATGATCGGCTCGGTTGTGTCTGTTTCGATGCCGCTTCCGCTCCGTAGTAACTTAGCGGCGTTCGAACACGCCGCAACGACTGATGGTTCCTCTACGACCAAGGGCACGATGACGTCGCGCCCGTCAACGCGGAAATTGGGTGCGAAACCAACCGGTAGCGAAAATATCCCGGCAACATTCTCGATCATACGATCTGCGGAGGCCATTGGCAGCGCGTCTGTTTTTCGCAGTAACTCAATATCGCGATCATCCAGTTCCGCAAACCGTTTTAAGGTCTGGAGCCGGTCGTCGATATTCAGCCGGTAAAATCCGGACAGGCGCGAGCTTCGATGAGTCATTAAATCGAGTCCTTTCGGTCAACCGCCGATGCGGCGAATCACAGTGTCAGTACGCAAAGCGGAAATAGAGCCGGCTCCAGTCACAAACATAACTGTTCGTAATTCTTCGATAATTTGATCAATACGCGCGAGGACCGCATCAACGCCATGTTGCGCCGCATGCAGAAACGGCAACGCCATGGCCACGAGGTCGGCGCCAAGGGCAATGGCTTTTGCCATTTCCAGTCCGGTGCGCATTCCACCTGAACAAATAAGGGGCAACTGTGGCAACAACCTTCGGCATGTGACCAGGCTCTCCGCAGTCGGAATTCCCCAGGATGCCAACTGCACACCGGTTTCTGCCTGGATTCGGTTATTTGTACGGAAACTTTCCACTTTTGCCCAACTTGTACCCCCAACGCCTGCAATTTCCAGGGCACCAAGCGGCAACATGCTTATCTTGCATGCGGTTTTTGCGCTGATTCCCGCACCCACCTCCTTCAAAACAGAAGGGCAAGGAAGTTGGGGAATGATTTCCTGAAGGCGCGCCGTTAATCCAACAAAATTGGTGTCTCCCTCCGGTTGGATCGCTTCTTGGAGTGGGTTTAGGTGAAACGCCATCAGATCGAGACCGGATTTCTCAATCAACATCTGAATTTGGGACGCGCCCACGCCATAATTGAGCTGAACAGCACCAATATTACCCATCAACAATACGCTTGGCGCGATTTTACGAACATCGTATGAGGCAAATGACCGGGGATCTTCCAGCATCCGACGCTGGGAACCCAGCGCAAAAGCGATCTGTCTTCGCTCTGCTGCCTCCGCTAAGATACGGTTTATCTGTCCCGCTTGCGTGGATCCACCGGTCATTGCACCGATCATAAGCGGCGCTCGAAGTGTTTTTCCAAAAAATGAGATTTCTGTTCGAATTTCGGCCTTGCTGACCTCCGGCAAGGCGTCGTGATCAAAACGATATCGTTCAAAACCATTCTTTACGTCAAGACCGGCAATATCCTCTTCCAAACAGATTCGCAGATGGTGATCTTTTCGCACTTCGGTATCGGTCATGGTTACTTTTGATGCTGAAGTCATTGATCTAATTTCATAATCCACGTTTTTTCGACTCAGAGTCTAAAATCTCCGTGATCGCTATCATGGCAGTGGTTGCGGGTCAAGCATTGTATCGGCCTACCACGATGTAAAAGGATACAGATGAACGAGATGGGTGGCTAGCCCGGATTTCTCGTGAGCTTGCGGGCCGGAGTGTCAAAGCGCCGGCAAATTTGCAGATGGTGGGCCATTTTTTTGCCCGGAAACCGGCAGCGCCCTGATGAGGACAAAAAGGGTCTACTATGCTCGAAGGTGGTCGTGGATCGGTACTCGTAGCCTCAAGCTTGTGAGAACCCCTATCTAATTTAGCGACTTGGGAGGTTCAATGAGGATCGGAAACTACAGATGACGGTCTACAAATGCTTTGATTCGGGGTTTCGGTGCGGCACCGACCATTCTGTCTACCTCTTTTCCGTTTTTGTAGAGGATTAGTTGGGGGATGCTCGTGATTCCATAACGTGCCGCGGTCAGCCCGTTTGTGTCAACATCCAGCTTACCCACTTTTAACTTACCGGAGTATTCGGTAGCCAGATCTTGAACTACCGGGGCTATCATTTTGCACGGCCCACACCAGACCGCCCAGAAGTCCACTAGAACCAGCGAGTCGGATTTTTCTACTTCGGTTGCGAAGTTAGTGTCGGTGAACTGATGTACGTTTTGTCCTGCCATGGTTTTTCTCCTTAACGTGCTGTCGGAGGCACTATTTGGGGCATCGCCCGCTCCCCGGAAATGTTCACGGGATGTATTGTTTCATGCCGGGTTTTGGGGCTACGACAACGTTAGATCAGCCCGGCGCATTTTTTTGTTCGTTTGTTTTTTCGAACGAACGTTGCACGCTATGCACGCTTTGGCGATTTGACAAGCGCCTTTTTTCCGCTTGCACCAATCTACTTCACCTCGCCGATGCGTCTGCCGGTTGTTGGGTCAAGTTGGAAACGTTCACAAAACTCCCGAACCTCTCGTGGAGAGAGGCCCCAGCTCTCCCAGGCGGGTGGACTGCCTTCAAGAAGGCTTTGTAATGCCACGACCTCCATGCGGGACAACGTTGCAGCGTGCAGGGAGTAGTCGCGAAACGCCTCATATGCCATTGGCACCCATTGTTCCACTATCGTTGCCATGGTCTCGGCGTAAACACGAATCTCGTACTGTGCGTGCGGATCTAACCTTAACTTTAGAAAATGAAAGAGGTTGTGAAGGTCAATCTTCCAATACCACTGGGTATAAGTGCTCACCGGTAAACCGATACGTGCCAGCTCGCGTGTCAATCCGTTTGGCTCTGTATCTTCCTCTGCGCCGGCAATCATTTGTTGGTAACTTGTGAACGCCGTCTCGGCGTTATTCCGGAGAGTTTCTCGATAAACTTCCGCCGTGTCGTCGGAAATCAATGCGCCACGACCTTGGCGATTTTGCGCGGACTGAATTGCCATTTGCGCTCGGTCAGGAACATAAAACTCTTGGTCGAGAACGCTGTAACGCGCAGAATGCTCATTCACGTTTGCAGTGCGATGACGAATCCATTGCCGGGCAACGAAGATTGGTAATTTAATGTGAAACTTGATCTCGCACATTTCAAATGGTGTCGTGTGTCGGTGGCGCAGCAAATAGCGGATCAGACCGCGGTCTTCTCGGACTTTGCGTGTTCCAGTGCCGTAACTAACTCGCGCTGCCTGGACGATTGACCCATCGTCACCCATATAGTCCACGACACGAACGAACCCGTGATCGAGTACTGGAAATGCCTTTCCAAGTATCGGTTCGAGATTTGGCGCAGTGTTTCGGTACGTTGGGTGTTGGCAGTCTGTAGTGAGTTGAGAAGCTTTGGCGTTGTTTTCGGAGAGATTTTCAACCATCGGTCTGCTCTTCAATGAGTGAGGTGAGGTTCGAAATAGTGGCACTACGGGTGTGGGGTTAAATTGGGGTTTCCATGACCCAGCCGACAAATGCGGCCAGGGTGGGAAATTCATCTAAAAACACCACACAGTTAAGACGGTGTGGTACAAAACGAAAATGCTCCCAAAAGGCCCTTTCTTCCGCATCGCCCGCGGACCTCTCAGGGGAATATGCTGCGATTTTCCTCGGTCGTTCACGGTCGATCCGGTTAGAAATCGTTCTTTTGGGGTCGATTTCCCACTTACACCGCATTGTCTTAGGGCGCGACCAGGTAAAGGGTTTCATACGGCTCAATTGTAACCGTTGCTTGTGTAGCGCCGGCAGAAACCAACTGGCCGCTTAGCGCGTCCACAAGGTTTGTATTGCCTTTCAAAACATCGGGCAAGGCAAAGGTCAATACGTGACTGGAGGCGGAACGGTTGGTGACGACGATCACTGCACTGTTTTTGTCGACCTTGGCGAATGCCATAGCATGGTCGTTTCCACTGGTAAGAACCTGGATGGTGCCACGCCAAAGTGCCGAATGATCCGCCCTCGCGGCCGCTAATTTACCGAGATAGTCATAGGTGGTTTGTTGTTCCTGGGACCAGTCAGTAAAAGTCATCATGCGGCGATTATCGGGGTCACCCGCTCCGGCCAATCCGATTTCGTCACCGTAGTAAATAAGTGGGATGCCGTTGACTGCAAACATAAGCGCAAATGCCGCGCGTAATCGGTGATATGGCTCGGAATTGGTCGGTTGTGGGGGAGGGTTATCAAATCCTTGCGCTTTTGAGCCATTGCCCCAAACATCACCGATGTGACCCGCCGCGTGGCTCGTAAACCGCGCTACATCGTGGTTGCCAAGAAAGTTAGACATGACAGCATTGTTGCCATAATACCCAGAAATATTGACCAAGTAGGATCCCAAAGATTCCATCGATTCTTCGTTTCGACCATAAGTACGAACAATTTTCCAGTACAACGGGAAATCGAACTGACCATCCAACATGGCCGGTTGAACGTAGTATTTGATCAAAGTTTCGTTGGGGCCGAATCCACCGCCCCAATCGCCGGTAAACGTTTCGCCGACCAGATAAAATGGGACTCCTGAGGGACCGAGCAATGTGTTGATTTTGTGCCGGAGAGTTAACATAAAATTGTCATGGACGTGTTTAACGGCGTCCACACGAAATCCGTCTAAATCCGCCTCGCGAATCCACCACAAGGCCATGTCGGTAAATGCCTCGATAGCGCCGTCCCGGGTGTAGTCGATATCTGGAAGATATGGTTGGAACCAACACTCAACGGGTTTTTCGTCGAATCCGCATTGGTAATAGGGGAAAAACCACTCGGGATGCTGGGACACCGCGGGGTGGTCTTGGAATACGTGATTTGCTACGAGATCAACCAAAATACGTATCCCCCGGTCGTGCGCCGCCGAGACCAATGCACGTAGATCGTCCATCGTGCCGAAACGATTTTCTACCGAAGTAAACGACTGGGGAAAATACCCGTGGTACGCAGAGTATGATTTCTGTAACTCTCCGGAGTAACAACCGTCCGGGTTGTCTGCCGGTGCAGTGATCCATAACGCGGTGACACCGAGGTCGGAAAAATAGCCGTCGGTAATTTTTTGTTTTAAACCGACCCAATCGCCTCCGAGCCATGTTGTAGACGATCCCTGTGGAAGGCACCCCGGTGCCTGCGGTCCCGGCGCACCGTCAGCAAATCGGTCGACAAACGCAAAATAAAGGACTGATTGAGCCCAATCAAATGGCTGCGGTTCGATCCATATCGGCACAAAAAGTGGGTCCGCGTTGCCGCCGGTGTTTGCTGCTCGAACCAAAATCGAATGTTTGCCTGGCTTTAGTCCTTTTACTTCAATTTCGACCATCCCGGAGTTCGGGTCATACACGGACGAATCTAGAGGTTGATTTCCCACCCGAACGTCCACAGACGAGGGGATTGTAGCGCCCGCCAAGCCGTCCTGAATTGCAATGGAAGCCGTGATCGAACCGGTGTTTGCATCGGTGTTAAGTGACAACACGGAAATGAGGGGAATCGAACAATTTGGGATATAAAACTTCGAATTAACAACGTTGTCGACAATTTTCTGGAGAGGATTGGCCGGGTCCAGAACCCAATTATCCACAATTCCATCTCCCGTTCGGTAAAACTTGTATCCGTAGCTTCCTGGGGTGTAGTCCTTCACCGTGTAACTGCCGATCCACGTACCGTCGCCATCGTCGTCAGACAAGGCCCAACTGTCGGAAGACCAGCCGACTACTTCGTTGCGTACCGACACCGACGAAACTCCCGGTGGGGCTGAGTACGTAAAGTTAACTTCACATTTGCGTTGCTTATCGAAGGGAACCCGACCTGTATCTTCAGACGTGTCCTGTGGGGTGAGGATGTCCGTGGAACCATGAACGTCGGACTCCGAATCTGCTACAACGATGTCGTTTATGGTTTCCGTGGAGTCAACGTGGGCACCTGCATCGTTCGCGAGTTGATCAGCGGGTGTTGGGTCGGTATCGGTGTTGCCTACTGCGGTGTCCGGAAATTCCAGCGCGGTGTCCTGTGGCGTCACACCTGTGTCGGTGACCAGCAACGGTGAGTCGCCATCGATATCTGTGCCGGATTTCAATTCCGACAGGCTCAAAGGAGTCGGATCCCCGCAAGAGGATACGAAGAAGATGGTTTGGGCAAGCAGTGTAACAGAAACGCTCATACCAGCGCCGAGCCAAGCCGGAGTGAGAAAAATTTTTTGAAATAGGCGTTTTGGGGTAAAAATACGTATCCTACAGTACCCGTACTGGGACAACCACGAATAAATCGGTCGGAAACAGTCGGTTCTTCTGCCCACACTATCCTCGGCGATTGTTGCGGTACACGTTTGAGGTTCTTCTATGACATTGGGCCATGGGCAGAATCCAGGCGGCCAATGGCATACAGGAGCCTAACGAAGTCATAGTTGCAACACAACCCCGGTCGTTTGGGTTGGGATGTGCTGTTAGCCCGAATTTCTCCGTTTCATTGAGCTTGTGAAAAAATATGGGTGCGCCCCGGGGTCGCGAATTTTGGCCGCCTTCGTTCGGAAAAACCTTGCGCAACTACCCGGATAGTAGTTGGTTTTTCACAACCAATCCGGTGCACACTTTGCGACCCCGGGGTACGCCCGTATTTTGCACAAACTCGGATGGTCCGTCGTGAGTCGGTTACAATTTGTATAGTGCGAAGGCGTGGTTCCACTCATTGCGCAGGAATCCCGGGGCACACCACAGTTGACACAACGGCTCCAGCGCGCGGGCGGATTCGACGAAGCCGACGTCCTCAGGGTTGTAACCAAACCCTTCCAGTAGTGCGGCGACGGTCCCTTTGGCATCGGCATCGTTACCGCAGATGAACATGGTCGGCCGGCCCTGCGGAAACGCAGGATGTATCATGAACGGGCTGCCGACGCTGTTGTACGCCTTGACGAAACGGGCTTCCGGGGCGGCTTTTTGCAGCCGTTCCATGAGTGAATCGTTGGGGCCGGTGAAAAATCGGATCACACCGTGATCGGGTGGTTCGTCAGCGATGGGGTTGGTGGTGTCGATTACGACTTTGCCACTCAAGAATGGCGCGACGGACGCGACAACCGACTCGGCCGCCGTACCTTTGACTGCAACAACCACCAGGTCGGACTTTGCGGCGGCCCGTTCGAACGAATCGACCGCGACCGGTGTTTGGGCCTGAAAGGCGGCGAGTTTGGACGGGGTGCGCGTGCCAATGGTAACGGTATGACCCAGGTCGGCAAACCCTTTGGCCAATGTTTGTGCAACCGTTCCAGAACCCAAGATAGCGACAGATGTTTTCATGGTGACTTCTCCTGATAGAAACCCGGCGAGACGGCGCCGGGATGCGAATGCGTGATGGGGACCTCGATGTTATCCGTTACGGAGCAAGAGCGGCAGCACATCCGCGAGACGCATTTTGCCCTCGACGGTTTCGACGTTGGGTTCGAAAACCACGAGCCCGTTCGTCAACCCTACGGTCATTTCCTGGTACAACGATGCGACTTCCGCGGGGAAGCCAAAACTCGTAAACGTTGACACCAGTTGATCGATCGGGGCCTGCACCGCGACGATCGTGCGTCCCAGAATCTCGGTGAGCGCCGCCGCCGCGTCGGCCATGGTGCACGCCGGGCCACCTAATTGCACTGCGCGGGCGCCGCGTCCCCCTTCCACGAGCAGTTTGGCCGCAAACTGACCGATGTCGTGTGTGGCGATCATGGCGATGGGCAAATCGACGGGAACAAAACACGGCAGAATCCCCTGAGACAGTGCCCCTAGGGACGCTCCGAGATTTTCCATGAAGTACCCGGCGCGTAAAAATGTCGCGCTGAACGCCCGATTCTCCGCAACGAGGGCTCGAAACCCCTGCTCAATGGGGTACAGACCGGCAATAGGGCCGGTGCCCGCGGGGATGTGTGCGGCGATCGACGACAAAAACACCACGTGGGGAATTCCTGATGTCCTTGCGGCAGAAACCAGGCTTCGGCCCGTCGCCAGTTGATAGTCGCGAAATCCGGGTGCAATCCGCGGCGGAACGAGCAGGTAGGCACCGTCCATACCGGTCAGGGCCTGGCTCAACGCCGGAGCATCGCCGAGATCGGCTACTGCCACGTCGCAGCCCAGATTCGCAAACGGTTCCCCCTTTGCGATGTCGCGTACAATGACGCGCACCTCATGATTTCCGGCAAGAAGTGATTCCGCGACGACTTTACCTGTGTGACCTGTGACTCCAGCAACCGCAAATTTCATGACAATCCTCGTTCAGCACATGGTGCTTCGACTTGGTGGTACGTCCACCGGGTGCCGCACCGAACAATCGTTACTCTACACGCTTGGGAGTATGGCGCCAGCTCATGTTATTCACTATCATCATGAGTGCCGTGCATGATAGTCGGGGTGAGCGGAGTTGAAATGAACTTGGCGAATGTGGATTTGAACCTTCTGTTCGTGTTGAATGCGCTGTTGGAAACGCGCAGCGTGACAAGAACGGCGCGTCGGCTTGGGTTGACCCAAAGCGCGGTGAGTCATGCGCTAAAGCGGCTCAGAGTAACGATGGGAGACGAGTTGTTGGTGCGAGTGCCGGGAGGGATGGCGCCGACGGCGCGGGCCTGTGCGTTGGCCGAGCCACTGCGGCAAGCGTTGTCGACCTTGAGCGATGTAGTGGCGTCGCCCCGCGCGTTTGAGCCAAGCACGGCGCAGCGGATGTTCCGGGTGATGGCGGCCGACTTTGCACAATTCGTGTTATTGCCGGGATTGTTGGGGTTGTTGGCGCGCTGTGCGCCAGGAATCGATGTATGGGTCGTAGCCGGCGCGTTGGAAGACCCGGATGCCGCGCTGGTTGCCGGAGAAGTAGATTTGGTGATTGGGGTGCCGGGGCGCGGGCATCGGTTGGCGGGTGTGCAGCAGCGGAGGCTGTTCGAGGAACGATTCGTGTGTTTGGCGAGGACGGGGCATCCGGAAGTCCAGGGGAAGTTGACCCTGGAACAATACGTGTCGCTGCCGCACGCATTTGTGGCGCCAAGGGGGCGGGCGGGCGGAATTGTAGACGATGTGCTGGCGGAGCGCGGACTGGTGCGGAGAGTGGCGTTGGCGGTGCCCAATTTCCTGGTGGTGCCGCATGTTATCTTGGCGTCGGACCTCATCGTGACCCTTGGGTCCAGATTGGGCAAGGCATTTGAGAAGACCTGGCCGCTGCAGGTCTTGGACCCGCCGGTGCCGATTCCTGGGTTCACGGTCACGTTGAGTTGGCATGAACGATGGCACGGGGATCCGGGACATACGTGGATGCGGTCCCAAGTAGCGAGCGTTGCGGAGAGCTTATGAAAAATAGCTGCGCACCCTGGTGCGAGCGAATTTTGACCGCCTTGGGTCCGAAAGACCCTGCGCAACTACCCGGACATTACTTGGTTTTTCAAAACAAATTCGGCGCCACTTCGCGGCCCCAGGGCGCGCCCATATTTTTTACAAACTCTCATGGTGCACCCGCGGCCGAGCAGCCAAACCACAGGTGCTGCCAGGCACAAGTGCGAAGATGCTACCACCGAAGCGTGGGCATGTCGAACCGTTTAGGTGAATTTTGGGCCGCTGTGATTGATATAGATCAAGGCAAGAGACCCAGCGTGGTAGCCATAGCCGCAATTGCCGCGCCCACGAAGGAGATGGTTTGGTAGTAATTTAATGGGATTCGGGCGGAGGCTTTCGGTGAGTCAATGCGCCGATTCATCTCCAGGCCGATGATGGTTTGTGTGCTGTTGTTTTGTAACCGTCCAGATCGTTTCTTTGGGTGCCATAATTTCTGCCGCGTCTTTTCCGGAAATTCTGTCGTGTGGAGGGGGCCAGCGGAATTTGAGCCGGATCGTCCGAAAAAATCCTGAGTCATATCGGGAACATGGCGCAGGGATTTTTGCGGACGAGACGGCCAAAGGCGGCCAGGACAAAAATTTTATCTAAAAACACCAGCTACCTAAATATTCCAGATTCACGGCGAGAACACCGACGTGTACACCGTTTTACACCGGCGGCGGCGACCGTTACGCAGGCTAGGGCGGAATTTGTTGGGGCCGAACCGCCGATCGGGACCGAGGCGTTACGATTATCACGTTTGGCTGTCACGAAATCGGTGGGGGCGGCGCTGATTTTGCCGGCGGTGAGACACATCAAGGCAAGCCGGACACGGGTTTGGGTGGGGGAAAGTGCTGCAACGGCTCCGGAGAGTCCAAAATCGGCATCGGAAACACAAAAATCGGCATCGGAAACACGAAAAATGAAAAACCCGGCACGCGCATTGCATGTGGCGGAAGCAAAAATGCCGAGCAAAACACCAAAATGGTCGAGCAAAAGACAAAAAACGCCGAGCAAAACACCGATCACGAGAAACCTGGCACGGTTTTTGTCAAGCAAAACACAAAAAACGTCAAGCAAAACACAAAAAACGTCAAGCAAAACACAAAAAACGTCGAGCAAAACACAAAAAATGCAAACGGAAACACGGATCGCACCAACCTGGCACGAGATTTGCTTTCTGAGCCTGTGACAAATACGGACAAGTCCGCTCATTTAACGGTGGTGTTCCAGGAATAACTAAAGCCCGCCTTGGCAAAAAAAGTACCAGAAGAATCGACAGTATGAGCGACATTCTGGCGAATCAGAGATACCGTCACGGGGCCTTTGGCCAGCATCGCGGTTGCGTCTTTAGGAACGGTGATGTGCCCGGATTCATCACGTGATGGGCAAACGATAGTCATCGGTACCGAGTCGCCTTCGGATAGGGCGGTACCGTGAATTTGTACCACTACTTGGGCTGCGTTTTCGGCTGTCCACTGCACATGGTAGTTCTGTCCAGAGAAAACAAACGCTGGTTCTACCTGAACGGAGGCAAAATGTTTTGGAACATCGACTTTGACTTCAAAATGAGGCGACGAGTCGTTGCCAAGGGCCTTTGCGCTAACCGTTTTCTCTGGAGTTAATCGTAAACCCTGGGAAAGGTCCGCGTAATATACGGTGCCATTCTCCTTACTTTCTGGAAATACCTGTGCGGTTCCTTGGCCTAAATCACTGGCACTTTTTACGTCGTCAAGTGTCAACCCGCCACTCAATGCAATGGGTCCGAGATTGAGACCAGGTGGAAGCGACAGTTGTTGGGAAGGAACTGCGACACAGTCGGAACCAGGAAAATACATTTTGGGGGCGGTCAGCAACGATTCCGCATGTTGAAAAGCTGCCTGCGCGATAACTTGGGATTCGGCGGAGTTGGCCGCAATATGTTCAGTGACCAGTACGGACCCCGCTATTCCCTGTTCGGAAACAACTGGACACAAAACGCCCGTTAGACATGTTGCTGTACACGAATGGGACTCACACACCTGAGACGGAGGGCAATCGGTGTGGGTTGAGCACTGTTGAGCTGTTTCGAGACCGAGTTCGGCGGAAGAGCAGCCCATGACACCGAGTAATATAGCCACTAAACCTACCGTACTCGTTGACAGCCGTGCTGATCGAAAATAACTCACAAATCCTCCTTCCAATCGGAAACACCCCACCTGGAGGCTCAAGGAATGCAAATTATGGACCACCTGATTAATGCTGTTTGAAATCAGTCTCTTATGCTTCTGTACGCCGTGGATTTGGCAGCGGAATCCGGACAGAAATGTCGTGTATTCGATGTATACCCGGTTCGTGGCGGTGACAGACCGGTTGATATCTTACTTAATTCCAACGCCGATCGTTGCATAACCATTGTTTTTCTGAACTGTGAAGTCGCCCAACTGAAAAGTTGTGCCGGGCGGTATTCCTGGAACGAGTCCGTCCAATGGTAAACCGGGCAGCGGTATGGGTCCCAAGGTCAGACCAACGATTCCATCTTTGATGGCAGGAATGAGAAACGACTCAAGAATGCTTCCGATATCAAACAAGCTTCCAAGGCCGCCGGCTGCGGAAAGTATCTCCATATCCAAGATATCAAATTCTCCAAGAACTACGGCTAAACCATCCGGTCCACCTTGAACGTCCACTTGCAGGGAGATATCGACAAACATCTGGGCTGAAATGGGAAATCCAAGGGCCGCTACGTCAAGGTCCACATACAAATCGCCAATTTGCAATGTGGACCAACCCTCGGTATCGCAATCGTTCAGAATGGGAGGTAGAAGGAATGTGGGTTTCAAAATCAGGCCATCTAGGTCAATACCGCCCGGCAAACCGCCACCTCCGCCACCAAGTAGGCCCCCAAGTGCGCTGAGATCGACAGAACCATCCAATGCTCCGGACCACCAAATCGCAAACATGAGTTGGTTCAACATGTCCGTTAATCCTGAGACCTCGAGTGGCTTTTGGAGAGGTAGGAAACCTGGTTCCACCTCTTGCGCACCTAAGCATCCGTCGCGCAGTGGGAGGCCTAACGGAGTTCGTTCTGTTCCTTTTGTGGTCCAAAGTCCCAATCCAAGACCGCCAGTACCTCCGGCATCGGTGAACAGAATGGAGTCGAGTCCAAGCGACACTTCCAGGTCTACGGGGGGCGCATCGGTACCTCCCAGCAGGTTTGGTAATGGTACAACTGTTTCTAGGTTGAGTAGCGACACAATCGTCGTCGCTACTGAGGACACAATGGAATCGATGAGCGGCTCGATGAGGCCACTTAAACCGGGCTCAATCATGTCCCATAACGGATCGAGGACAACCAGGTCCATGACGTCTTGAATCTGCGGCAAGATAGCCAAAAGGTCGAATTGAATTGGGATATTTCCGAGAATAGGAAGCTGGATTTGTCCGAAATCTATGACCGCACTTTTCAACGGAGCGAGTCCAACTCCGTCTACTTCAAAAACGATGTCTGCGATCGAAATTTCTGCGTCGTTTCCGGGGAACTTGGAAATATCGAGTGCTGTAAAGATGCCAATGTGTTCGACTTGAAAGCCGCTTTCGAGTACCGAGACACCCACGAGTTCGAAATCAAATGATAGGGGTTGTCCGTTGAACGGGTTGTCTGCCAGCACAGTCAAGGTCACGGGGGCGGTAATCGTCAAGGTAATCGGCAACAATATTGCCGGGTTTGTTTCGTTTCCTAACCCGATACTCGTATCTATACCTAAGTCGCGCGCGTCGATGGAAATCGCGGGCTTTCCAAATTCTAAATTACCAACTTGGACTGCTAACTGTATGTCTCCCTCAACGACGAATGTCAGCCCAAAGGGGCCAGGGATCTCGAGATTCAGCGCGTCCGGAAGTGTTGTGTCGAAGGGAGGAATGGATAACCCGGGTACCAGAGTGTTGAGATCCAAAAGCCCCAGTAAAATTTCCAGCAACGTTGCAATATCGTTGGGGTGAGCGGGGTCGTGTACCCCGTCGTCCAGAAACGCCTGACTCATCCCGGCAAGGATTGCGTTGTCGAGCCGAACTTCGGCGGCGCTGTCGGCGCTCTCCCATGGTTGGTATGTCGTTGAGTAATAGTAGGTCGGTGTGATCCGGATGTCATACCCCTGGTTGTCTCTGGCTTCGGCAACGATCCAGTTTAACCCCCAGCCCGGCATCATCGGTGCTTCAAACGCTCCGTCCTCGCCTAAAGTTACTGTTTCACCATTGATTTTCAACCATTCGACTCCGCTCGGATCGGTACAGTGACCCACGATGATCACAGGTTGTTCGCCTGTTCCCTGGATGGTTTCTCCGCGTTGCGGCCAGTCGATGACCAACGTCGGACCCTTTGAGTCAACCAGTAGCGTTTTGGAATCAGAATAGGGTGCCGATGGTGGGTCGAGTGTGACGGTGAACGTATACAGACCGTCGACGGGCAGCAGGAACTTACCGCCTGCTTTGGGTACAGCGTCGTGATCAGGCGGCGTTAGGGTCGCAGCTACTTTCTTCAGCTCGTTTCCAGAACCGTCAAACACTTTCCATGTCGGGTGCACAACTGCACCTGGTTTGTATGTTTCCTCCTCTGGGTCGATGAACAACACGACTTTCGCGGGAATACCGGCAACCACTTTGAGGGGGCCAGGAATCGATACGATGTCCGGGTAGTCGGGTGAGGTACACGATACTTTGTATTCGCCTGTTTTGATTCCAGTGACGCCATGATCGACTACGTCAAGACCTGGTTGGGGTTCTACAGATGTTGCGACATCAACCACGTTGCCTGCATAGTCAGTCACAACACAATCGACATTCGCTGTCGACCCGGCGGTGATTTCCGTGGGGTCAACGACGGCCCTTATTGTGTGAGGTTCTCCCGGTAAAACGGTCAGTTCTTCCATCGTGGCATCCAACAGCGCCGCCGACGTTAATTGGCACGCCACTAGATATTTTCCAGCTTTTGATGTCTTCAACGTTGTCGTATTGATGCCAATACCGGTTTCCGGCGTAACCCAGACCGAAGTATGTGTGTCGATTTTGTTGCCTTGTGCGTCTACTACCGTGCATGTTACCTCGACGGTTTCACCGGAATGGACCTCGTGCGTCGACAATTCCGTTTCAATAAGCCATCCACTGTTCGACGACTCACCCAAAACGTCGGTATCCACATTGTTGTCATTGACTGGTGTCCCCTTGATGGATGATTCGCTACACGCACCGCCGGCTAACCCCAACAAAAGAACCGCAGAGGCCAAGAAGATGCGTTTGATCCGCTGAACAGCCTGTAACAAATCTATTTTTTCAATCATAAGACAATCAATGCCGTAGAAGTGCAAGTAATTTTGTTGGATCCAAACGTAAATTTATCATTGCGTTTGGTTATTTTAGTGCGCTGTAGCAACTGACGCTCACGGAGACCGGAACATTTCCGAGGATGGCGTCTTGTTCGACATAAAAGCACCAGACCTCGTTGGCTCCGGCCGTGACGAAGTGAAGCGGTGTGTTGGCCGGTCCGACTGCAGAACAAGTCGCAGCTTCCGTTGCCGTACAATTTCCTGTCAGCGACTTTGTGGCAAAAACGGTCATGTTGGGAGTTTCGGCGCCGCTTATCCAGAACGTATGTGGACCAGCGTTGCTGATGGTCGCCTTAAACGTACGTTCGGGAGAACTCTTCCCTGTGGCACACGTGCCATAGTTGCTCACCGCATTTTGCCACGTTCCAGTGCACGTGAATGCCTTATTACACTCCAAGAGTTTCCCGGCGGCGCATAGGTCTGTGGTGGGGCAGCGAACATGCAGTCGGGCGTCGCTGGTACCGTTGGTGACGTGAACTGACGCAAGCCAACTCACCGTATCTGCAGGCAGCGCAGGAATAGCGGTGCACGCTTTGTTGGCGATCACTGCCTGACACGTGTCGGGCGCGGGCAATGTTGCTACGTCCGACAAAAGGTAGACATTCCCCCCTTTGTCTATGTCAATACACAATTCAGCTCCCGTAACCTGCGGTAAACACTCGAAATTTCTGCCGCCGGCAGATGTTGCGTTACAATTTCCGCCGTAGGTTGTAGAAACCGGTCCGCTGACAGTACCTATGTAACTGTAATTGCAGGTGGTCTGGGCATTTGCCAACTCGCAGCAGAACAGCGTTTCGCCAACACATACCCCTTCGGTGTCGCACACGTCATTAACCGTGCAGTCGTTGCTGTCGTCACAAAGTTTACTTGGTTCCGGCGAATACTTGCAGCCAGTGACTTTGTCGCAAGAATTGATCGTACATGGGTTATTGTCGTTACATATTTTGGGGGCGCCGGGTTTACATGTACCGTTGCTGCAGGCGTCACCTTCGGTGCACACGTCGTTGTCGTTACAGGCCAGGGTGTTCGGAGAAAACACACAACCGCTTATTTTATCGCACACGTCGTTGGTACAATTGTTGTTGTCGTTGCAGGATTTGAAGGTTCCACCTTTACATTTTCCTGCTGCACAGATGTCATTTTCGGTGCAGGCGTCACCGTCTTGGCACGACAACGCGTTGTTTGTGTAAACACAGCCGGACTGTGGATTACACGTGTCCGTAGTACACGTTTCTCCGTCGTTGCAGACCAGAGCATTCCCCGCGACGCACACTCCGACGTTGTTGCAGGCGTCGCCAAGCGTGCAGGCATTGTTGTCCGTACATGCTGAACCGGCAATCGGTGTATTGACGCAACCTGTCGTCTTTGAACAACTATCGGCGGTACAAGGATTGTTGTCGTTGCAGTTCGGAGCGGTTCCCCCGGTGCACACGCTCCCTACACACTTGTCGTTTAGTGTACATTTGTCTCCATCTTCGCAATTGGCACCCGGGGTTTCCGTAAAGATGCACCCGTTGTTTTTGGGATCACACGTATCCGTTGTGCAGGGTTTTCCATCGTCGCACACCGTTCCTACACCGGCACAAATCTTGTTCGCACAAACATCGGTCACGGTACACGGGTTGTTATCGTTACATGCCTTTGTATTCGCGCCGTTTACACAACCCAGCGTTTTAGAACACGAATCGTCGGTGCACACGTTGCCGTCTTCGCAGGAAATCGCCGTTCCTTTGCACTGCCCCAAAGCACATAGATCGTTTGTCGTACATGCGTCGCCGTCGTTGCACGCCTTCGTGCCTTGAACCGGTTCAAGGGCGCCGCATCCACCGTCCGGTGTGCAGGTACTTGCGAGGCACACATTGGTATTTCCAGCATCGCAGTTTTTGCTCGCTCCCGGAACGCAAATGCTGTTTTGACAGTAATCGCTGATTGTACAGGCGTTGCCGTCGTCGCAGCCGCCGGCCGACGGCAAATGTTCGCATCCGACCACTTTGTCGCATGAATCGACGGTGCAAGGATTGCCATCATTGCAGTCTGTTAAGTTACCGGGAGAACACTTGTTGTCTTTACAAACGTCCCCAATCGTGCACGCGTTGCCGTCGGTGCAGGGCAGAACGTTTGCCAGATTCTGGCATCCGGATGCCGCTTTGCAGCTATCAGTCGTGCATAATTGTCCGTCATCACAGGAGATCGGATTCCCTACGCAGGCCTTTGCGGTCGCATTACATTTGTCCCCGGTGGTGCAGGCGTTCCCGTCACTGCATTCCTTTGTGTTACCGGAAAACACACATCCCGATGCCTTGTTACAACTGTCGTCGGTGCAGACATTGTTGTCGTTACAGGTTACTTGGGCGCCCTTACATTGGCCACCAGTGCAGGTGTCGGTGGTTGTACACGCGTCCCCATCGTTGCATGGTTTTGCATTGGGTTGCTGAATGCAGCCCGACAGTGGGTCACAACTGTCGTCGGTACACGGATTGTCATCATTACAAGATTGAGGAGTTCCCGTACATTCGTTTGCAACACAATGATCGTTCGTCGTACACGGATTTCCGTCGGTGCAACCCGCCCCGTCCTTGATCACGTAGGAACAAGCGAGTTCGGGCGCAGGTGCGTTTTCGTTACAGGAATCCTCGGTGCAACTGTTGCCATCGTCACACACGATTTGTCCTCCGGACAAACAATCGCCGTTTTTGCACACGTCACCTGCGGTACATGCGTTTCCGTCGCTGCACGGCTTTGTGTTGTTAAATCCGACGCAGCCTTTGGTCGAGTCGCAGTATTCTTCAGTACAAACATTGCTGTCGTTGCAGTCTTTCAGCGCGTATTGAGCACACGCCCCGTTCACACATTGCCCCTTCGCCCCGGACGCCGCACATAAGTCGACAGGGTAACATTCGGCGCCCGGTGGTTTGTTTTGTGCCTGGCACGCCCCGTTGGGACCGGTCGGGAGGTATTCTACACATGGCTGTTTGGGATCTTGGACACAGGGATTGATACAAGAACACAATTTGTCGGTTCCACACTGAGACACTTTGCCCGGAGTACACACCGCCGAGCAGGTTGCGTTAGGGGACACTTCATGAGTGCACCCCTTGACATCAAAACCATCGGTAGTGCAAGTGTTTCCGTCGTCGCAATTGAATCCAATAATAGGAAACTCAGTAGATTTGCATAGTTTTGCCTGTTGCGATGTTCCTATCTTACCAGGGGCACCACCACCGATGGGAATCGGCGCCGCTTCGCAGACGATGCTGAGGCATCCGACTCCCACATCGATCGGAAACGTGTAGGACCCGCTGCCAATCAACGTTGTCGTGTTCAAGGCGGCTCCCGTGTCGACGTTGCGGAACGTAAACTGGTATTGGGTCACCGGTCCTCCGTTTAAGTCCACCGCTCCCGACGCCAAACATTTCGCCTGGTAGGTCGATTTTGCTGTTCCGGTTGGAATAGCCGAGCCGTCAAAAGACAACGTGACCGTTCCCGGGGGTAGGGTGCAACTTCCCGGATTTGTAACCGGATCGCACCCCGACACTTCAAAATCACAGATATTGGACTGCGCATGGAACGCGGCAGTTGGTGCGGGATTGGCCAACACCCCATGAAACTGATATTTGCCCGAATCCACAGGAACTTTGGCCTTGGCCAACTCAAAATGATAGACAGCCAACGTGGAAGTGGAAACCGTAAACCACTGCTCTTTTACACTCGGATTCAGCTTTTGATTGCTGACACGCAACTCGTCCAGCCACCCACGCGGCGGTGTAATCAGGGATCCGAACGTCACTTTTTCCATATCAAACGGCAGAGTGACGTTCAGCGGCAACGCAGTTGCTTTGTTGTCGCCTACGTACAACGTGGTCGTACCCGGCTCCCATTGGATGGCCAAATACTGCCACTGCTTTGGTATGACCGACAACGATTGGCTACCAGGCCCCTGAAGAACTCCGTTTACGACAAGGTCGACGACCCCGCCGCTTCGCAGCACCAGTTCCCACGCTGCCGGATAACCCGCTGCGCTGCGACCCATCACGATCGTGTGTTGATTGAGCCCACCCGGCAACACCTCTGGGTAGTACCATAATTCCAACAGACCGGATGTGGGTTTCGGATTGGGTTTTTCGGTACCCGCAGGATACTCCGGCGTTACGTTGACACTTCCGCCTGTTTCGGAAAAATAAAGCGATCCCCCACTCTTCATCCCAATGGACTTCGTTGCTGTTGTAACTATTTGACCTAACTCATTTTTTAATGTGGCCACGCATTGTATCGAATCACAGGGAGCCGGGCTGGCGCCGCCGGTGAAAACCTTTGTGACGTCCAACGTGCTGTTGACGCTGTCTTGAATTGTTCCTTTTTCTTTGTTGTCGGTTCCAATCACTTTCCATGTATACAACACCGTGGGTTTGTCGTTCGGATCGTCATCATGGGCTGCGGTGACGCACGAAATCGAACCCTGGCCTGGGTCGAGGCTCGGAGAGCTGGGTAAGGTTCCGTTGGCGGTCATGACGATCGGGTCGAGGTAGGGAATGCTGTCTTGCACCTTGACTACGTTGGAAGTCAACGCAATCCCTGAAGAGGGCGTTTTGGACGTTTCTTCGTCAAGTGCGGTCGCTTTACACCGGACAAACGTGCCCTTCAGGATAGGGATTGCACATTGACTCAGATAAAGCACACTTTTGTCTTGAAGGGCGACCTCCTTTACGCATGGGTCTCCAGTGGGAATTGCTGTCCAACCCATCGTGCTACTCTGGCTTGTTTCCCACACAAACGACACCTTTTTCTTCGCATGGCCATCGGCGTCAACATACCCCGACGCGGTACATTCTACTTGAGAAACCGCTTTGGGATCGTCCGGTGATAATAGGACACTCGTCAATGTTGGCGGAGAGTTAACGATGATTGTTTTGTCGGATTTTGCCAGCACTGTGTCAAAACACCCATCACTGACCTCACCGCTGCATCGAATTGAATCGCCGGCAGTAAACACCCCTGATTCGAGCGTGATCGTCGCCAATCCTTGATACTGCAGCATCTCTTCTTCGAACTTATACCAACGGTACAACGGCGCGAGTTTGGGAACATCTTCCGGGTCTTTGTCGGTCGCCGACGCGCTGCAGGTAATCTTTTCGCCTACCTTGGCTGATGTCGCGCTGATGGTTGTGGTGACGGTCGGCGGATGTTCGTCTATCGTCGCTAAGTTACTTGAACCTGTTAGTAACTTATTTCCGCCGGTGCCCACGATGGTCACTTGACACCAGAAACTGGTAGCATCTGGGCAAGAGCTAAACGTGAATGTTTTTTGAAAACCGCCAATAGCGTCTTCTTCGGCATTGGCGATGGTCGCCCCTGCCGCTTTTAGTTGATAGATGTACTGAAAAGACTGTAGATCGTCCGTGTCACATACCGCGAGCGCTTTCGTATTAAGCGCACAAGTAAATCCGCCTGTTTTGTCTCCGGACTCCGGCGACAAGATCGCAAGTTGTGTATTGGGTAATAGCGATACCGGAGCGGGGTTCGCAACCACCGTTTTCGTCGATACAAACGGAGGACTTGCCGACGAGGTGGGTGTTCCGCATCCGCACCCATCGCACGCCCACACTTCGCAGTGGATCGTTTGGCCGATTTCCACATTTTTTTTGCCCCCGCATTCGCCAAGTTTAAAGTCTACCGATCCGTTGGCGGAAATGTTTGCGCTTGGCAGCTTTTGCGGCTCCGATTGAATCGCTTTGCCGTCGGCGTACCACTGGACATACACCGACTGGATCGAATCGCCATTGTTGTCCTGCAGACCTTTCCAGTCGCATGTCAGAGTGCTGGTCAATGTGACGGTACCAGGGCCAATCACCTGTACCTGGTCCACCGAAGGATAGGAGTTGTTCAGAACGAACGGTTCGGACTGAGGAGATTCCTGATACGGACCACCGTCCGATACCTTCACCTGACACACCAATTGATCTTGGCAACTCAATCCACTGAAACTGCTGATTTCTTTCCCTGGAATGTCCCCCAGCGGAGACAAGGCTCCTCCGGGTATTTTTTTCCACCAGAACACATTTTTGTTAAGGGCATTGGTCGGATCGTCGCAGTCTTTGACGTCGGCGGAGCAAAGAAACGTTCCATTCTTGTCTCCCGACGGCGACGGCGCAGACGGGACGATTTGTGGCTTTGTGGCGACTGGGGGGCTATTTTCGAGGAATACCGCATTGGCCTTGTCCATTGTGGCAACCGTTGTACTACACCCGTCCAAATCACACGGAATTGCCTCGCAACACAGTTTTTTGCCTTTGGGTAGCGCACCTGCCGGCGCGATGGCGTCGTTCGACACATACAGCGGGTCGGCGCCGGCACTCGTCCCGCAATCAAACCAGTTGTACTTCACATATGTGTTTTCAGGCGCGTCATCGGGATCAATTACCTTGGCGTTAACTTTGCATTCTAAGGCTTGCCAGGTGTAATACACACCAGGTGTGGATGGTTTGACACCACCGGGGCCACATGAATCCGGCGAGGGTGCGACATTTGCTTCGGCGATGGTGACAGTAGGCGTCTCCTGATCAAACGTAGGGGTTGTGTTATCAAGCTGAACACACGACTCCGAAAAAGGCGGCGTAACGTTCAGTGGATAAATTTCACTTTTCTCGGTCACCGTCACTCGGCAACACAAACTATCCCCTTTGGTGATCTCTCCGGCGGTCACCGGTACAAACGCCGTTTGTGCTACGCTGGTTTGTGGATTGGATTTCAGGTTGAATACACCGTCGATTTGGGTCAGTACAATTTCGCCGGATTGTTTGTACCATTCGACCTTTAAGTTAAATTGCGTATCTGCAATATCGGCGTCACTGACCTTTCCAGAAATATCACAAGTGTAGGAATTCAAGACGGTTTTGGGTGAAACTTGCGGCAATATGATCGGTTTGTTGACCGAAGGTGGTGTATTTTTTACCGACACAAGGCCCGATTCGCTGGGGAGTTTTCCTGTTTTTAGCGCGTTGTCTTTACTTCCTGCGTAGGGGTAGTCATCGTCGGTTTTCCACTGAACCTGTTCGGTCCCAAAGGGATACATTTCACACCTTAAGATATCTCCCTTAATCGCAAAATTAGTAGCCTGTTTGAGATCCAATTCGACATTGACAACCGACTGGCCCTGTGCATCCGGTGGAACGGGCGTTGGCGTCAACATCACGAGGTCTTTTCCACTTTGGCTGACGTTGATAAACCGGACTTCCGCAGATACCGGGTCCGAATCGGCGTCTTGGCATTGCGCGGAACAACGTAATGTGCCGGATACACCGGAAGGCTCCAGGCCGATAGCGAATCCGTTACACACCGGCCAAGCATCACATATGACCGCTTTTGCGGGATTCAGTGTTTCTTGTCCGTTCACGGATTCCTGTCCATTGTTTGTGATTTGTGCTGTTAAGATAATGGTATCATTTTTTTTGAACTTAGCCGTTTCCAGGACACATGGGCTAGAGATATCGCTTTCGTTGCCGGTACAAACCGTTTGCCCACTTGCTTGAATAAACAAGTCCTTGAGTAAGTTAGCGGAGTCGGTATTGTCGCGGTACCACCGGAGTCGGTATGTGCCTTTTTCAAACCCAGGCAGTGTGTCGATTTTAGCTCGAAGTTTGTCGGCACGGGTGTGACACGGTCCATCATTTGGCGGTACGATTTTGGTGATGGGTGCTTCGACAACTTGCTGCACCAACACGTTGATTTGTCTCGTTTTTCCGAGTTTGTCTTGGCACGTCTTTGCGTCGTCGGCGTCTTTTGACACCAATCGTGCCTCAATCTTGTGCTTCAACGCGACGTCGTCCTCGGTTCCGAGTTCCAGACCGGAAATGGTCAATCGGGACTCCCGTTTGAGGTCGCCTTCAACAACTCCGTGAAGGTTGCACTCAGCACTGTCGGTGCAAAGGCGCCGAATGTTGATGGTGCCATTGGCCGTGTAGTTATCGCACCAGACGACCTTTAGCCCATCCAGTGTTGCCGACTCCTTTGCGAGTGCTTCGACGACAATGGTTACAACGTCATCTGCGGACTCGTTTAAGATCACATTGTCGTCATCTTTATGAGACAACAGGTTAAAATCGGGGGATCCTGGGAGCGACACGACGTTGTCTTGCTCATTCGCGGTGTCGTTGTCAAACGTGATCGGGTCGCCGGCTGTACAACCCGACAAAATGAGGCCGGCAGCCAAAATGAAAACTGCCCCTGGTGTCCAAGTGGCTAACATACGAGCCGTATCGGTCGATGGGTATAGCGAACGATGGGTAGAGCGACTACTGAGAGGGACAGCGGACGTAGATAAACGGCTTTTGAACGGCCACGTTTGTTCGCGTCGACCGTTTCGAAACGTGTGGTATATCTCCGATATTGCTTCGGCTTTGTATTTGGCGGATCCGGCCCAAAATCGGCTCGACCAGAAGCATTTCCGGTTTGCAACTGACCCTCTGAGGCTGTGAAAAAATAGCTGCGCGCCGGTGCCGGCGACTTTTGGCCGACTTGGCTCCGAAAAACCCTGCGCCATATTCCCGATATGACTCGGGTTTTTCAAAACCAATTCGGCGCAAAATTCGCATCCCCAAAACGCGCCCATATTTTTTCACAAACTCTCTGAGCAACGGAGAGTCGGGACTCGTTTCGAAATTCAACCGAGAATCCCATTCCGAAGTTATTTTCCGTCGCTTTTCGAGCATTGTATCCTCTCCCATCAAGTTCGTATTCACTACTGCCATTCATACCCGAAGTTGGCGCTCTGTTCCACAATTGACTGTCGCAGCAAAGTTCACCACGCTCAAGTGTCGCGCCCCACGATGCATCGGCTTGGCATGGCGGTGCGTTATCGTTATGATAACGAAATGAAACATCTCATTCCATCCCCGGTCGTCGTTGTCGTCATTCTTCTGAGCACGAACTTTTCGTTGTTTGGATGTAAAAATACCAAACCAGAACCTCCTCCCAGCGCCGTTACGGTGCAACCCGCCCCTCCACCGGTGGAGATTCCGCAGAATCTCACTATTCCTGTAGAGATCGATGGAAATTCTGCGGAGTCAATTACTTTTGCACGTCTTAGCACACTTTCTGTCGACATGGAGCGCGATGGAATGAAAGGGTGGTTGTTGTCACGATTTCTCGGGGAAGGCGTGAAGAGGGGACGAGCCGTCATTGAAATTGAAGGTGGTGATGGGGTAGCCGTACGTTTTCCGAGGGCCATTTCCCGAAAAGACAACAAAGAGCCCGCTTTGGTTGTAACCGGAAACGAAGTGGTCGTGGCGATGGTTACGCCCGGAGTTTCAGCTTCGGTAAGCACCCCGGGCGCGCTGGAAGGCCAAGACGAAACTAAGAAGAAAAACGATAGCTTGGATATTCGTGTTCGGGATGTACGTGTCATACGACTTTTAATCGAACAACGCCGCGGTCGCCAGAATGCTGCCGGCCAGCCCGGAACGGTTTCTGGTGGGGGAATGACCGCAGATAGAAACGGCATGGCGATGCCACCAGCAGAGCGCGGTAAAGGTGGCGGGATGCAGCGAGGCGACGGGCAGATGTCGATGGACCGGGGGGCTGCCAATATCGGTGGCAAAAGCGCTGAGATGCCGGAGGATCCCAACATTCCGAAAGAAAATCCGCCGATCAAGTTGGTAATCGATGGGAGTAAGGAAGAACAATGGACGTTCGAGAATCTGTCCGACATCAAAAAGTTGAATTTCGGAGTCGACGAACGTGCCGCGGCGCGCCAGGGTTGGTCTTTGCGAGACCTGCTGGTCGCGCGATTTGGGCCCAACGCTCGGATCACCCACCTGATCGGCGACAAAGATCGCCGTTTAGACATGGATGCTGGGTTGTGGGAAAACGCAGAGGTTTTGCCGACGCTGCGGCTGAATCGACGAAAATCGTGGAAATTGCAGTGGGTGCGCGCTTCGGATCTCGGCCCGTTCAAAGCGAAGGAGTTGCGTGGGGTCAAAGAAATTCACGTGTCGATGTCGCCGAGCGCCGGCAAATCGACTTCCGCCGCGGGCAGCAAAGAAAAAAAATGAGTCGCTGTACCCCGTGGTTATCCGTGGTAAGTACGGTGCACCGACTCCTTCGTACGAGTTGAAATCACGGTTATTAAATTTTCTAAATCGTGTCTTATATTATGTAGTTCTTGTGGACTGAGTCGCCAAATCCAACCATCTCTGTGCTCAATTGACCAAAGATCCGTTTCCACATCGATTTTCCGTTGAACCACGCCTGCGGGTTTTTTACCTGCTGCTGGTGGCGGTTGGTGTTTTTTTTGTGCGCTCACCGGTCGGGATGGCCGCAATCCTTTTGTTGCAGACAACTTTGTGGTTTGTTGTCGGGCTTTCGTTTCGTAAATTATTTCGAAACGTTGTAAAATTATGGGGATTCGCACTGTTGATCGTGGGTTCCTACGCACTGACAAGCGAGGATCCGGCCAAGGATCGATGGATCGATGTTTCGCTCCTTTTTTTTGACGTACCCATCAATGTCTCCGGAACGATTGTCGGCGTGCTCATGGTGTGCCGTATTTTGTGTGTGGTACTGGCTTCGCAGGTCGTCCGGGTTGGGGACCCACGGGCGATTGCCGATGGGCTTGGCAGATTGGGACTTCCCAAACGGGGATCGTTGGCGCTGGACGCTGTGTTGGCGATGTTTGGCGATGATGAACACGTCGGAGAAACGCGGCGCGGCGGCGGTGGCGGAAGAGGAGGAGGGGGTGGTGGTGGCGGTGGTGGTGGCCGCCGAAGGGAGGGGGGCCGTGCACACGCCGAGCATGGCGATCGGGAGGCCGATGGCGGCTCGCTGTCGAAGGAACGGAACGGGTTTTGGGCGGCTCTAAAACGCCTTTGGCGTGGTGACGTGGGTCCCATTGTCGGAAGAATTGAAAGACAGATAGCACGTGCGGAACGCCATTTGGCGGAACGGTCCGCTGATGACGTAACTGCTGAAAGTTCCCGGGATTTAGCGGTGATATCCGGTCTTTCGTTAACCATGCTGGGAATTCGTGCGGTGAAGATTCTTCCCAGTATCCCGTTTGCGCCCGGTCATAAGTTGGTCATTTTGACCCCGCTTTATGTTGTTGCTTCGTTATTGACACGGCAGCGGTGGGGCGCCACACTAACCGGCTCGCTGATGGGAACGATATCGTTTCTGATGGGCGACGGCAGATACGGCGTGTTTGAAATCGCGAAGCACATCACACCGGGGGTTTTATGCGACCTGTGTGTTCCGTGGTTGTCCCGAATTCGATGGCTTCCGCGGCCCCTTATCTGGTCTCTGTTTGGCGGTGTTGTTGCAGCCGGGCGGTTTGCAACCATCTTTGGTGTTACGTTATTGGTTCAAGCACCTGCGGTCGCTTATGCAATCCTCATTCCAGGGTTGACAGTAAACGTGATCTTTGGCGTTCTATCAGGGTATGTGACTTGGCATATCGTGCGTGGAGTCGAACGACTTAATGCCGATACATCATCAGAAAATAGGTAGTTGAAATGAGCAAACTCGTCACGGGTGACGGGCGCACCCACATCCGATCGTCGTTGATGCGCGAGTCATTGGTTGACAAACGCGTAATTGCCAAAACCGACAGTGAGCACGAGCTGGCTATCTTACCAGACGTGACGCTGGTCGGCATCGGCGGCCAATCCATTTTTGATCGGGGTAAAGACGCAGTGCACCCGATCGTTCAGGAGTTGGCCGATTCCCGCGGAAAACACCGGATCATCGTCGGTGTCGGCGGTGGCACACGTGTGCGCCATACCGTATCCATCGCTGTCGACTTGGGAATTCCAACCGGAGGTATCGCGCAGCTTGTCGGCGCAATGGAAGAAGCCAACGCGGTGTTTTTGAACGCCTTGCTGGCTCGCCACGGGTCCATTGCCATGCCGCGGGATCACTTCTGGGAAATCGCGTTGTATCTGGATGCAGGCATGATGCCGATCGTCATCAGCATTCCACCCTATCATTTTTGGGAACCTCCGCCGGAAGGAGGGCCTTTGCCGGTCCATGGTTCCGATTTCGGCCTATTTTTGCACGCGGAAGTACTCGGAATGCAGCGGATCATCTTTGTGAAGGACGAGGACGGCCTGTACACCAAAGATCCGAAACATCATTCGGATGCGAAACATATTCCTTATATTACTCTCGAGGAATTGTCACACACTATGCCCGATGAGCTGATTCTGGATCGCACTCTTTTTGAAACATGGGCGACAGCACGTCACGTAAAACGGGTTCAAATCGTCAATGGACTGAAACCAGGTATGTTGACTCGCGCGCTTGAAGGTGAAGATGTGGGTACCGTGATCATCAAGGAGGCTTCCCGTGGCTGATCGTAAAATCATTGACAGCATGCTTGCGGACGCCACGTTGACGGACCAGTCCGAAGCGATTCGAAACTATCGGCCGATCCTGATGATGCCGGACGTAAAGGTAATCAAAATCGGTGGTCAGTCGGTGTTGGATCGCGGCAGATCTGCCGTTTTTCCGATTTTAGACGAGTTGGTGGCGGCAAAGGACCAACACAAGTTGTTGTTGTGTTGTGGCGGCGGTACTCGAGCTCGCCACATTTATTCTGTTGCCAGCGATCTTGAAATGCCCACCGGTGTTTTGGCAGCGCTCGGGGGGTATGTGCCGCGGCAGAATGCGCGGATGTTGCAGATGCTGCTCGCCCAACATGGCGGCATCTTTATGCTTCACGATGATTTTGAAAAACTGCCTTTATACTTCAATCTTGGCTGTATTCCGATTTTGACAGGAATGCCGCCATTTGGTTACTGGGAAAAACCAGGCAAAGGTGGTCGAATTCCTGCCAATCGCACCGACGCTGGTGTATTTTTGACCGCAGAAGTACTTGGCGTAAAACGAGCTATATTTATCAAAGACGAAGATGGCTTGTTCAGCGACGATCCGAAGAAAAACCCATCGGCGCGACATATTCCAAAAGTGGGAGCTTCGGAGCTTTTGGCGATGGACCTCCCCGACATGGTGGTTGAACAAATCGTCATCGAATACCTTACCCGAGCGCGTAGTTGTACCGAGTTGCAGATCATCAACGGGATGATTTCTGGAAACGTAACTCGGGCTTTGGCCGGTGAAGATATCGGAACGATTATCTATAAAGACACCTGATTTGCGGTAAGTTTAGTTGGAACGTAGTTATCCTACTAGATCCCACCCTTAACCTCATAACCAAGCGATTTTAGTTTAACGGTCAGTGTCGCTCGATGATCTCCTTGGATCTCTAGGATGCCGTCCTTAACTGTTCCCCCGGTCCCGCAGCTTTTTTTCAGTTGAGATGCCAAATCAGCGATATTATCTGGAGTTCCGTGTAGACCCCCCACGAGCGTAACGGTTTTTCCACCGCGTCCTTTTCGTTCGATAGATAGGCGCGCTATTTTCTTTCCTAGAGTACTTTGTTCGGATTTGGGAGGATTTTGGGTCACGTTGCGTGACGATGCGATAGGATCTGTGGAATAGACCAAGGTAGTATCTGAATTTTTGGTCATCATTGCGGCATTACTGTAGTGAGTTCACTTCGAGACACCGGCTGGGCGTCATGTTTCTGGTCAACTGGTGTCATGTGCACCGCTACAACCGTACAGTTATCGGAACTACCGAGTTGTACACTCATTTGCGACAACGTACGTGCTAGTTGTTCTGGGTCATCGTCAACAAGTTCTGCAAGTCGTAACAACGCTGGAAAGTGTTCGGGAATCGGTAGAGTATCGTGAACACCGTCCGTGGTCAGAATCAGCCACCCGGAATTCGGGCGAGGGAGGGTATGGCGTTGCACTAGTGGCGGTGAGTCCCCACCCACAAATTCTTCAAGAACATGACCAATTCCTTGATCTACGGTGATTTGTTGACCGTTTATATACAGTCTTGTATCGCCCACATGGCCGATCTCGATTCGATCTTCCAGCATCAGCGCGACAGTTAACGTTGTTCCCCGATTGTCTCCATGCGATGAAACGGCGTCGTGAGCCATCCTGAAGGCATCGGTCAGCACAGATACCGACGCTTCAGCTTCGATCAGGCGAGCGTAACAACGTTCAACAGCCTCACGGCTGGCTGCATCACCATGGGCATGCCCTCCCATTCCGTCTGCTATGATCAGAATACCTCTATCGATATCCGTGAAAGCGTAATCTTCGTTTCGAAGGCGTAAGCCCCGTTCGGACCATCGTCCACAGCGTACATGTTTCACCTGCACCTCACCGGAAACCATTCAATTCCACCGAACCAACCGCAGATGTCCATAGGATCTATCACGGCGCATTGCGCTGACGCCGTTCGAAATCCGGCCTCAAGGATGCTCACACTTGTATTGGGCCAAGTCAAGTTCGACGAATTGTCGCATAGGTTGCCGGGGTGGAATTGTCGCAAACCAGTTGACAAACCGACCAGTCGGTCGGTATTTTGTTCATGGTTGTCTTCGTGACAACACAAACCGTTTACTGAAAGGGTATTTAGATATTTATTCGCGAACCCTCACAGGTTGTTGGGAACCCGTCGCCGGAGTGCAAATGGCGCGAAATCAACCGGAAGAAGAAAGACGGCTGACGATTTTAGCTGCCGCGAAAACCTGTTTTGTGACTGGTGGGTTTGCGGCGACTCGGATGGAAGATATTGCGCACGCAGCGCGGCTCTCTAAGGGAGGGCTTTATTTTCACTTTAAGTCCAAAAACGATCTGATGGTCGCCGTCGTTCGTCGAGAAAATCTTCTTATTGAACAATTGCTTACGCAATCGGACACGGACGAGGGCGACCTGTGGGCGCGGGTCGATCGGATGTTGACCACGTACTTCCAATACCTTGTCGAACACTTGGATGCCGCTAAGATAAGCCAGTGTATTTTGGACGAGGCGCTACGAAATGAAGCGGTGCGTTCTGTGCTGGTCGACGGCGAACAATATTTTCTCAACCGTCTCGAACGGCTGCTTACGCGCGCGGTTGAGCGTGGAGAACTCCCGCCATCGCTGAATGTTTCCGCGGTGGCACGGTTGTGTATGGTCTTTATCGAAGGGGCGAAAACGAAATATCTTCATTTTCCAGACTGGCCGTGGACGGAGCTGTTGCTGATGGTTCGAACGTTGGTGGCCTCTTTCAGCAGTGCCTATCTCTCTACGGAACACAACGCGGTAGTATATGGAAGCAAAACCACACACCCTAACGGCTGAGCGAACAATGAATACGACATCCCAATCCGTGAAAACGGCGCAGTACCGATTTGGTCGATTTACCCGACCGATTGTATTGGCTGTGATTGGGACGATGAAACCTCGGTGGAACGATTTTGACCCACCCATAGACGAAGAGGTTTGTGCGCACATTGAGCGGGACTTCTCGCGGTTTCCTCTGCGCGCTAAGATAATGATTCTACTCATGTTTCATGTCATTCAGTGGGGTGGACCCCTCGCGAGGCGTGCGCCTGTGCCGTTTACGTGGCTGTCCCCAGATGCCCGCGCCGACCGTTTGCGGGGACTGCGCAACAGCAAACGTCAATTGCCCCATTTGATTTTCAAAGCACTTAAAACCATGGTGTTGATTGTATGTTATAGTCGCCCATCCGTGGAGCAGTACCTTGGTCTTGTCCGGTCCGATTGGCAAATGTCGCGATTGCGGCTTCGAGAACAATTGCTTGCCGTTGATCGAAAACGAGCAAAACTGCCTCCAACACCGCTGCCACTCGGCGCAGCCGATACGGTTCATCCCGATGATATATTACAAGATGAACCGGTTTTGTTACCTTACAACGGAGAATAATCATGGCGATCCCCGAGCCTTCATTACGAATTGTGACTTTTCCCGAATTGGGGCAAACACAAATCGACACCGATGTGGTGGTAGTCGGCTCTGGCGCTGGAGGAGCTGCCGTAGCGGCTGAACTCGCAGAAGGGGGGCTGAAGGTTCTTGTCCTTGAGGAAGGACCCTATTTTACCACCCAGGATTTCCGAACCGATGTCACCAACGTCATCACTAGGACCATGCGAGACGCTGGTACGACGATTACGATTGGTCGATCTCCGGTACAATACCTGGAGGGGCGCTGTGTGGGAGGAACTACTGTCATCAATGGCGGCATGTGTTGGCGGACACCCGACAAGGTGTTGAAACGTTGGGGCATGGAACACGGGCTCACCAGGTTGACGTCAAAATCGTTACAACCTTTGTTTGAACGGGTCGAACAGAGAATTTCTGCGCGTGAACAAGATGTTGGCACCGAGGGAAAAAATAGCCTCGTATTTCAGCGCGGATGCGAAAAACTTGGCTACAAAACCGTCCGTAACATCAGAAACCAAGTTCACTGCGTGGGTTCTAATGACTGTGTGACCGGTTGTCCCACCGGTGCTAAACAAAGCACTGCCCATACTTATCTTACTATCCTGTGCCGGTATGGCGGCTCGATTGTGACATCCGCAAAGGTAGAAAAAATACGAGTCGAAGGTGGAAAAGCTACAGGAGTTGTCGCGCGGATACAGAATCTGGAAACCGGCCAATGGGACAAAACCTTAGCAGTGAGTGCAAAAATAGTTGTGCTCAGTTGCGGGGCCACACAGACACCGCTTCTGTTGTTAAGAAACCGTATCGGCAACCGAAGTCGGCAAGTGGGTAGAAATTTCACAATTCACCCCAACATCAAGATCTCGGCGATGTTCGACGAGCCTATTGATACGATGCGAGGAGCCCATCAGGCGTTTCAATGCCGGGAGTTTCAGGATGAAGGCATTCTGATTGCACCTGGCGGTGTCTCGCCGCCGCTAATGTCGGTGGCCACTGATTTGTTTGGTGCCGAACATGGCGATTTCATGCTGAAACAACGTTATCTGGCCACCGGAGGAGTGTTGGTTGACGACTTTGCCGCTGGAAGGGTTTCGTTGGGTCCGTTTGGAATCCCGCTTGTACGATACGACATTACCAATGCCGATCAGCACAAATTTATTCGAGGCGCAGCACTGGCGGCGGAGATTTATTTGGCTGCGGGAGCGCGGGAGGTCTACACGGCGTTTGGCGGAGTCGGACCGATCCGAAATGGAGACGATATTCGTCGTTTGTTCCTGTATCCGCCCAAAATTGAGCATACAGAGTATTTTACGGCCCATCTGATGGGTACTTGTAGGATGGACCGAGACCCAACACGTGGAGTTGTGGACGAAAGTGGCCAGTCCCACGATATCCGGAACCTTTTTGTGGCCGACGCGAGCATTTTGCCAACCCCCATCGGAGTCAATCCGCAGGAAACGATTATGGCGCTGGCTACGCACATTGCTGGAGACGTATTGAATAATTGGAAAACATACCGGCAGGTCGCGGCATGACTCTCGGAGTGTGACACTAAAATCCCGGGTCGCTGATTTTCTTCTCGGTCAATGGCCCATAGGCGGCAACCACGTCTCGGATTTGTTCTGCGTCCCCGATAAACACCATGACCAATGTTTCTGATGCAGGATAGACCTCGGAAATAACCGAACGTGTGTTTTCCACAGTGACTTTGTCCAATTTTGCCAAGTACCCGTTGATCTCGTCCAAGCCAAGGCGATACAGCTCCAATTCGGCGATTTTTGATGCGATCGAGCCGGAAGATTCCAGAGTTGGCGGGAGTTGGCCGCGAATATAGGAACGGGCCGATTCCAATTGCGCGGCAGAAAAGGGTTTTGTTCGCAATTCCTCCAGCACCCCCAACGCCATATCCACCGCATCTTTGGTTGTGCTGGTTTCCGTGTAGGAGAATATCGCATTTTCCCCAGGATACATCGGCTGATTTATAACGTTGCGCGCCCCGTAAGTGAGTCCGGACTCAATCCGCAACGCAGTGTTCAGCATGGATGTGAACCGGCCTCCAAATAGGGTCTGGACGGTATCCAACACAACTCGGTCTGGATAGTTGTGGGCGACGCCGAGGTTTCCGATATAGAAATAGGTTTGTGTTGCTCCCGGTTTGTCGACCAAAAGAACACGGCGAGTGGTGGCGGCTAGGCCTGGTTCTGCCTGTGGCAGGGGGCTTTGGGCGTTACGCCAGCCACCAAAGATATGTTTGATCAGTGTTTCCATTGAAGTCGGGTCAAAATCCCCGGATATAGCGAGAATCATTCGATCGGGACCATAATGTTGTGTGTGGAAATCTACTACATCCTGCCGTGTTAACTTAGGAATAGAAGTTTCCGTACCGCTTCCTGGTCGCCCATATGGATGTTTTTCGTACAAAAATGACGAAAAATATCGCGAGATCACGTATCGAGGGTCTTCCTTGGCCGCTAAGATACCGTCCACCTGCCGTATTTTGGTTTTGGCGATCTCTGCCTCGGGAAATGTGGGGCGGATCAACAACTCTCCAAGCAAATCAACGGCTGTTTCTGTGTCTTTGGACAAAAATTCCAAATAAACTCCCGTTGAATCACGGTCAACCCCGTTGGTGACAATGGCCCCGTTGCTGTCAACGAGGTTGGCAAGCTGTTCTGCTGTATATTTTTCCGTACCCTTTCTTAATAAATCTGCGGTTAGTCCGGCCAATCCCTCTTTTCCGTCCGGATCCGCCAACGTTCCCCCTCGGAGGACGGCGGAAATGGAGATCAGCGGGACCTCCGGATGCGGAGCCATTAAGATAACAAGGCCATTATCCAATTGGATTCGTGTTACTTCCGGCAGAAGCTGCGGAGTGGCAAACGTGCTGCTTGTGCTACAATAGGTGCCCAAAATCAGCAGCGTTACTACGATGAAGTGTCGATTATGGAACGTGTGCATCTTGCGCCTCTTCTTTTGTCGGGATCAACCAGCCAACAGTTGCGGCCGATGGGTCAAACACCTGTTTTGCAACGTTTCCGACTGCGTCGGTTGTCACGTTTTCAACCGCCTGTGGAACATCAAACAACTTACGCCAACCTCCGCGAAACATTTCGTAGTGCCCCAATGCGTATGCGCGCCCGTCAATCGTCTGCAATATCCGATAATACTCAGCGATTTGAAGGGTTTTGGCCTTTTGCAATTCCTCTGGAGTAATTCCTTTCATTACAACGTTTGCCAGCTCTTCTTTCAACACTGTTTCAACGCGCGTCGGGTCGGCGCCTTGAGCGACTGTGACCGTAAACGAAAACAATCCTGGGTCGAAACCCGCGTCGACGCCGCCCTTGACGTCCAGTGCGATCTGTTCTTTGTCGACAAGGCGACGATATAGGCGCGACGACTCCCCGCTTAACAACACCGATTCGAGAATCTCCAAAGCGTCGAAATTGGGATCAACCGCCGCGGGTGCGCGGTAAACGACCTGAACGATTGCCAATTGTGCGGGCCGATGCAAAGTGATGCGACGTTCCCCCAACTGGACCGGCTCCTCGGTGCGGATTTCTTTGGGTGGTTTCTGTGCTTTGATCGGTCCAAGATACTTTTGTGTCATCGATATGGCATCTTTAGGCGTGACCGCGCCAGACAGAATCAGTACGGCATTGTTGGGCGCATAATAGGTCTTAAAGTGGCTCCGCAGGTCGTCAATGGTCCATGATTCGATGTCGCTTGGCCAGCCGATGGTAGGGATCCCATAAGGATGGGCGACAAACGCCACAGATCGAACCGATTCATCAAGCAAACTTTCGTTGTTGTTGTCGACGCTGGTTCGACGTTCGGAGTAAACAACCCCCCGTTCGCTTTCAACCATTTTGGGATCGATGGCCAACGATCCGATTCGGTCAGCCTCCAGTTCAAAAATGGTACGAATTGCCTCAACTGGGAACCAATTTTGGTAAACGGTGACGTCAGTCGACGTAAACGCATTGTTTGATCCACCTTTTGCTTCCATGACCCGATCAAACTCTCCCGGACCATACTTTTTGGCACCATTAAACATCATGTGCTCAAAAAAATGACTCACGCCGGTGATTCCAGGTGCCTCGTTACGGCTTCCGACGCGGTACCAGATGTACATTGCCGCGTTAGGGATATCGTCGTCAGGCCACACCAACACCTTGAGACCGTTTTTTAGTTGTTGTTCGACCACTTGATGGGGGCCAGATTGTGCTTTTACAACGGTCGTTGCTGACAAGATGCCGGTCATTGCCACCAATATGGCCACCGCTGCTTTTGAATGAATCAAGAATCGTTTATGCATTGGTATTGTCCATCAACCTGCGTGTGTCCAAACACGCAAAAAAGCCTCCCTCGCCGAAGGGCGTATCGATCAGCGGGGGTGTTGATTATTGCTCCTTTCGTTACTAATCAAGCCTGGATGAATTCATTTGGCGCTGCTTCGGCCAGGATCGGACTGGGGCAATATCGAACATATGCCGCCGGTTTCGGGTTGGATGACGTGCACCAAAACAGCCGAACCAAGGCCACTTATCTAATTCCGCTGACCTTGTCCACGTCGTCAACGGGTTGTGATTCGTCCTGAGCCGGTGGGAGACGATTTTCGTCAATCCCGCCAGTAAATAACCGTACAACGTTGTTATTTAATATTACAAGCGGTATGGAAATGAGCTTTCTGTCCTTACATGGTCCACGAACACAGGCACCGGTCCACAGATTATACCTCGCGCCGTGACTCTGACACTCAAAGGTTTTGTTGTCGCGGGACAAAAACTTTCCGTCGGCAAAATCAAGTGGATAGGGCACATGGGCGCACCGATTCAAATACGCAACCAGGCGGTCACCATCGCGGTAAACAAAACCTTCAACAACCACACCACCCGCCTGAAACTCAAAAACGGTGGTGTTGAGATTCTGAAGCTGGCCCAGGTGAAGATCGATGTGCTGATGATCCCCCGCAGCATTTCCCATAATCGGCTCCATGTTTTCCGGTCCGCCCACGGATCGGCGGCGTAGGTGTTTGGTGTTTTTTAGGGGAATTTTTGGCAAGCCAGATTTGAGTGGAATCGTCCGAAAAAATCCTGAGATATATCGGGAATATGGCACAGGGATTTTTTCGGGTGAGGCGGCCAATGTATGGAAATCATCATTTCACACGACACACTTCTAACACCACCACATCTATCTGGAGGCGTTCGTTCCTTGTCAATATGGCACAATCGTGGTTTTCTCGCTATGCAGTGTTGCATTTTGCTTCAAAGCGCAACACATTGTAACCTGAAATATAAGTACGAGCCGCCCCCCCGTACCAACCTTTAGCGGATCCGAGCGTAATTGATGAAGACAGCGCCGGAATTTCCAAGCCGCCCGCCCATTCGCTTTGGCCATCGCCTTGTATGCTTCTTTTTGTTTTCTGCGGTTGGTCTAGCAATTCAATGGCTTCCTGTTGAGTTGTTTCTTGGAGTCGAAATCATTCTTGGTGGGTTTGCACCGCTCGTGTTGGGGCTGATTTTGGGGCCAGCATGGGGCGGCGCAGCGGCGGTTTTGGTGTATTCCGCGACCTGGTATCGCTGGGGGCACTTGTATGCGATGCTGCTGGCCGTCGGTGAGGTGTTGTGGGTTGGGTACTTCGCACGTCGGCAACCGGAACGGGCGCTTCGGTCCGATGTTGTTTATTGGCTCGTTTTGGGGATACCAGCCGGATATCTTTGTTATTCCACGACTTTAGGCATTCAACCGCTTACGTCGTTACTTGCGATACTCAAACAGGCAACAAACGGTGCGCTCAACATGTTCGTGGCGTTGCTGTGTTTAGTATTGTTGCCGCAGAAATTTGTGAGATTCGATTCCGCTTTGCCAAACCGACGACAAGTGCCGCTGGGGTTATTGCTGGACATGACTCTGGTCGGATTCTGCCTTGTTCCAGCGGTGGTGCTGCTGGTTTTAGGCGGCAAAGCAGACGTCTCGTTTCTGAATCAAAACGCCACGGATGAACTGAAGGTTGCGGTTCAAGGTGCGAATCGGCGAATCGGTGAGTGGTTTCTGTACCGGAAAAGCGCCGTCGAAACGTTGGCGTTGTTGTCTTCCGACGACCTGAATTCGACTCACGACCTACGGCAACAACATGTTGCCGCCGTTGCACGATCCAATCGGGAATTTCACAATATGAGCATCGTGAACGCAGACGGTGTCACGGTTGCATTCGAACCGCCGGTAAACGAGTTCGGCCAATCGACCATTGGACTGGATTTTTCGGACCGTGAATACTACAAACGCGTAAAGACCGAGCGAAAAACCGTTGTTTCTGATGTATTTCCCGGAAGAGGAGGTGTCTTTGAGCCGATCGTGACCATCAGCGCGCCAATTCCCTCAAATGGTGGGTTTATGGGGTTTGCCCTTGGAGCCGTAAACTTAGGAGCGATTAGTCGTATTTTACTGGGTGTTTCCCGCGATTATGGACCGGATATCCTCCTTGTAGACTCAAAAAATTTGGTTATTGCGACGACAAACAAACATGTCGATGTGATGGGAACCCCTGATCCTGTTCCCGAAACTCACCGACTTCCTCTCACCGACAATGCGTTTATTTATTTGCCGCGTGGCACTCAGGATCGGTCGATCGAAAACTGGATGGACGCCGATTTTGTATTCACCGATGAACTGCATGAAATTGCGGGTTGGAAGTTGACTGCCCAGATACCGGTGGCGCGTTACGAGGGGCCTCTCGTGCGCGGGTACATGTTTCGATTTGTGATTGTGCTTGTAGCTCTTATGTTGGCATTGTCCGTAGCGGCCCTATTGCAACGTATTCTCGCCCGTCCATTGACGCGGTTGGCGTTTACAACCCAGGATTTTCCGGAAAGTGGGCGGATTCCCAAAGAAGCGGATTGGCCACGGAGTTCTATCGAAGAAATCGAACGTCTGACGACCAATTTTACCGCGATGACCCACGTGTTAAGTGAGTATGTGTCGACCTTAAAAATACGAACCGATGAGTTGGCACTTGCAAACGAAGATCTGCGGACACAGATGCACGAACGGCGCCGTTTGGAACGACACGTTCATCAGGCCCAGAAAATGCAAGCTATCGGTACCCTTGCCGGGGGAATCGCCCATGACTTTAACAACATGCTGGTTGCGATCATGGGATATGCCAATCTGGTGCAGTTGGATTTGCCCGAGGGTCATCCTGGGCACATGAAACTCGCAGAACTATTAAAAGCCAGCCAACGAGCCCGCGATCTCGTTAAACAAATCCTGATGTTCAGCCGCCGGAACGAACAGGAACAGCGACCGGTGGATCTGACAAGAATCATCCTGGATGCCTTGGCTCTGATTCGCCCGTCTTTGCCGTCCACGGTGGCGATTGTAGACGAATTGCCCAAAGAACCTTGCGCCATTATTGGCGATCCGACCCAACTGAATCAATTGATCGTCAACTTGTGCGCCAACGCTGAGCATGCAATGCGGCCTCGCGGGGGAACTTTAAGCGTAAAAATGTCGCGGGTGTCTTTGAAAGAGAGGCTCAGCGGGGCTCAACCGCCAGTAGGTCCAGGCGATTATTATGTAATTCGTATTGTGGATACCGGTCACGGTATGTCCAAAGATACGCAGGACCGCATCTTTGAGCCGTTTTTCACCACAAAAGGGGTTGGCGAAGGAACAGGGCTGGGATTGTCTTTGGTACACGGCGTAGTGTCTTCTCACAGCGGCGGAATTGTCGTGAAGAGTGTTGTAGGTGATGGCACAACGTTTGATGTGTATTTGCCCGCAGTCCATGGCGATGTGTTGACGCCTGTGACACCCTCCCAGGAGGTCCCACGGGGTGGAGAACGCCTTTATTTCGTAGATGACGAGCCATCTATCGCCGATGTGGGTGCGGAAATGTTACGAACAGTGGGTTACGATGTCGTATCCTTTACGGACGCAGAGGCGGCGTTGACGGCGTTTCGTGAGGAAGCACACCTGGTGGCAGTCGTAGTAACTGATCAGACCATGCCCAAAATGACCGGGGACATGTTGATTTCCAAGATGAGAGAAATCCGTCCCGATTTGCCGGCCATCGTATGTTCTGGGTACAGCCATGTGATGACTCCGGAAAAAGCACGAGCGCTAGGAATCGACGACTTCATTTTTAAGCCGTTTGATTTAAAAATTCTGGCACGGGCGGTGCGGGCGGTTTTGGACCGCAGAGCCTCAGCCGTTCAGGTGCCTAAATCTTTTTAATGATTGCCCGCCACCCGGTAGGTTGGTGTAGTTGCATCGCTGTTGATGCCATGCGGATGTCGTCGATCACATAAAAACATGCCGGATCGATGTCCCGCGCTACCCGGGTTACTGTCACGGCGTCTTTTCGACGGGTTTCGATAAACAGCAATGAAACCGGTCCGTCACGTCCTTCGCCCAAAAACGAAGTGACCGGGAATCCGTGTGCGCGTAAGGTCTCGGCTACTTCCTTACCCATTCGTGTAAACACCCTCAGGACCTGATTGCCCAGGGCGACGCGGTTTTCAATCGTAATCCCAAGAAAATTACCTAGTGCAAACCCGAAGGCATAACTAACCGCGAATGCGGGTCGGTCCAGGTTTTGAACCACTTTGGAAACGGCGAATACCCAAACGAGAATTTCGCAGAATCCTAATAGAAACGCCAGATAACGACGACCGGTGATCACGGCGACAGTTCGCAGAGTGCCAAGAGACACGTCGGTAATCCGCGCCAGGACGATAAACACACAGGTCAACCAAATCTCTGAGTTCACAACGCCTCCACGACACCATGTTCAAGTTCCGCAGTGCGGCCGGACATGAAATGGATACGTCCACTTCACATCGCGACTTGCCTACCATCGGCGATTTATTTTATCCAGTGACAACGAAAGAAGCCGATTGATTCGGACAACGTTTTTTGCCGATCATTTTGGATCAATTTGGGGATATGATGTTGATATAAAAGAAAAAATGGACATGCCATGCGCTAGTATTATGCTATTATATAACTACAGCGTGTCTTTATATGACTATTTATTCCCGAAGAGTCCTGAAGGGAACCCAAACTGTTTCCTGAAGATGATGGTTAGAGGAAACAAGAGAGTGAACTCTGATCGGCTGGTTTATCTGGGTGGCTGATGTTTTTAGGCGAAATTTTTGTCCCGGTCGCCTTTGGCCGTCTCGCCCCCAAAAAACCTTGCGCCATATTCCCGATATAACTCAGGTTTTTTGGGGGCGATCCGGCTCAAATCCGGCTGGCCAAAAATTCCCCTAAAAAACACCAGCCACCTAGGCTGGATTGTTTTCGTTTGTCGGCTCGACCGATCACTGTTCGACACAACCCATGTCCGGAGACCCAGCGTTGCGAGTTTTGCCCCAATAGTCGGTGGCGGGGACCTGTGCCGTCGACGCGGAGTTGGCGGCGGGTGATCCCGGAAGCAAGCTTGGCGGAGTGACGGCGAAGTTCAATAACGGATTGGAGGCAACATAGTTGGCACCGGCAGCCGCGGAACCGCTATAGTTGGTTGCATTTCCATAAAAGAGGTTGTGTGTATGTGTTACGGTGGCACTGGTTCCGGGATCCAGATGCACACCCAGCCCGTTTTCCGTGACGATGTTGCTAATATAAGTGAGTCCCAACGTATACGACGAGGCCACCAATTGTATTGCTGTGTTGTTGTCGACCCAGGTGTTGCTCAGCAATAGGATGTTTCCTTTGGAGAAACTTGAACTGGACTCCACAAAGTCGAGGCCGCGATCCGAATCGTGGATGTATGAGTTTCGGACGGTGATGCTGACTGGGTTATAACTTGAGCTTGCGGAATAGTCCTGGATCACAACTCCGTGGGCGGTTGCGTTTCCGGCAACATCACAACCATCGACGACAGCAGTGGTGGCGTTGTAGGTTCGATTGAATCGCAGCGCGTGTCCGTTGGTTCCTCCAACACCGACAAACGTGCAGGACGAAAAAGTGAGCGGATGGGACGCCGAGAGGTCATTGACTGTCGCTCCTTTGGCAAATTTGAGTCCCTTAAACGTGATGGCTCCTGTGCCTCCGTTGTTGTTGACGGTTACGGTGTTGCTCAGGATGACCGATTTTGCTGAGCTGCCGACCAGACTTAAGGCTGCCATCGGTGCAACCGTGATGGATTCGGTGTAACTTCCCGGTGCGATGCAGACGGTTCCGCCGGAATTGGACAACGCACTGACTGCGGCAGAAACTGTGGCATAATCGCCGGGTACTTTTGCACCGGAGCAAGGAAATACGCAGGCTCCTGCCACACATGCTTGTTCAGCATGGCACTTTTCCGTGCAGTTGGCGGGGTTGCAGATCCCACAATCCTGACTGCATGTCAGACACGTTTCATCAAAAACGCAGATGCCGTCTCCGCAAAACGGCCCTCCGGTTGGGATACACGGTGGAGAGTCGCACATGACTTCGACCGCCCCGATATCCGGGCTGGCGTCACGGGTTTGTGCCCAATAATCTTCCGGAGGAGAGTTGGTTTTTGTACCGGCGCCAATAAGGGGAGAATATTCAAGAGGTTCGGGCGGGGTAACCGCAAAATCCAAGTACGGATCGTCGGTAATGTCGGACGGCGCCGAAATGGCGGCGCCCGCAAAATTCACTACGTTACCAAAGTGGGCGTTATGGCTATGGGTGATAGCGGCATTGTTGTCCACGTTGAGTGAGATGCCCGTTCCGTTTTGAGTAAACACATTGTTGCGGTACGTCAGCGTCATTGCTTTGTTGGTGGCTTGTGCCACAAGACCCATTTCGCTGTCGACTATGGTGTTGTTTATAAACGAGAAAGTGGATTTCGACCAGTTGGTTCCGCCCAGCACCAAGTCAACGGCTCGTTTTGAATCGTGGATGTAGTTATTACGCAAACTTAACTGAACCGCCGAATAGCTGGAACTGGCCGACGAATCGGTAACGGCAACCCCATAGGTGCTTGCTTGACCGGCAATATCGTTGCCGTCCAGGCGGCGCTCCACCAGGTGACTAGCCAGTTGGTAAAAGACCACTTGTGCGCCTGCCTGGAGGAATGTTTACAAAACCCGGACGCCAACGTCCGCGAACACTGTTTAGCTGAAGTTATCTCCCTTTATCAGCTTCGGGGCGGATCCTTGCCGCCATTTAACAGAAAGGAACTCTTATGACGGCTAATCTAAAATCACTCAGTTTACCGGTTCAGGGGATGACCTGCGCCGGCTGCGTCTCTCACGTCGAAGGCGCGCTCGAAGAACTGCCCGGCGTGACCAATGTCGTCGCCACTCTGGCGACCAACAAAGTGACCCTGAGCTACAAACCGACCCAAGTGACGATACCCGAGTTGACCCAGGCCATTGCCGAGGTTGGCTACACGGTGCCAACCACCGAACTGACTTTGCAGGTGAGCGGGATGACCTGCGCCTCGTGTGTGGCCCACGTCGAAAAGGCGCTGACCAAACTCGACGGGGTGACCGGGGCGGTGGTCAACCTCGGCCTGGGCACAGCCCGGGTGACCTATATCCCCGGCGTCGTCACCACCACCGCTATGAAGCGGGCCGTACACGAGGGGGGTTACGAAGCCCAGGAACATAGTGCAGGCGTGGACGCGCTCGACCGGGAGGGGCAGGCGCGGGAAGATGAAATCAAGTGCCAGGGCCGCAACCTGCTCATCGCCGGGATCATCGGCCTGTTGGTGATGATCGGCACGTTTTACGAGATGCTTGGCCCCTTCAAAGTGGTTGTCCCGGAATTCCTGTCGTATAAGTGGGTTCTGGGCTTGCTGACCACGCCTATTGTCTTGGGCCCTGGCCGCCAATTCTTCACCAACTCCTGGCGCGGGCTGCGGCACGGCGTGACCGATATGAACCTGCTATATGCCACCGGCATCGGCGCGGCCTACGGCATTGCCGTGCTGAACACCCTCTTCCCCAGCGCCGGTTTTGGCGGCGAGGGCGCGACCTTCTTTGAAAGTGCTGCCCTGCTGACGTTTTTTATCGTTCTGGGCCGCTACCTGGAAGCCCTGACCCGGGGTCGGACCTCAGAAGCCATCCGCAAGTTGATGAAACTCCAGCCCAAACTGGCCCACGTTCTGCGTAACGGGCAAGAAGAAGAAATCCCAGCCGAGGAAGTTGAGGCTGGCGACCTGCTGCTGGTCCGCCCCGGCGAGAGCATCCCGGTCGATGGCCGGGTCAAAGAAGGTTACTCGGCGGTAGATGAGTCCATGCTGACCGGCGAGAGCCTGCCGGTGGAGAAGAAAGCCGGCGATCCAGTCATCGGCGGGACGCTGAACAAGACCGGCGCGTTTAAGTTTGAAGCCACCAAAGTTGGCAAAGACACGGCCCTCGCCCAAATTATTAAGCTGGTGGAAGATGCCCAGGCCAGCAAAGCGCCCATCCAGAA
>JABWCM010000328.1 GCA_013360285.1 Myxococcales bacterium | reverse complement strand
CGGCACGGGCCCGTTTAATCTCGGCGAGGATGGGTGGACAGACTGTCCCAAGAGCCGGCAAGGATGCCAGCGCTCCTGGTCGGCGCTCCCTGTAGGCACTTCTTGGGCACCGTGATAGTGTAATCCGTGGGGCTGCTCTGTTACGCTTACAGGAAGTACGCTGTGCATGGGGAGGGGTGGCGGATGGATGTAGCCAAGAGTTATGGCGGCCTTCTCGATACGGTGCGCGAAGGCAAGCAAGCACTCCCCGAGCAGGTCGTGCAGTGCGTTTGGTACGACCAGCTCATTTCCACCGAGGGACTGACCACGGACGAAGGCACACCGCTTCGCATTGTGGCTCCGGGCTGGTGGAACCACGGCGAAGGGCCCGATTTCAAAGGCGCGCAAATCCAGTTCGGTGAGACTATCCGCACAGGGGATGTGGAGATTCATCTCGACCACTCCGGATGGCGTCAGCACGGACACGACACCGATCCTCGCTACGATAACGTCGTGCTGGAGGTAGTGCTAAGCGTAACGCCACCGGCAACGCCTCCGCGCACATCGGCTGGCCGGCGAATCGCCTGCCTCCTGCTCGGCAAGTATGTCGTATCAGATTTGCTTCAGCTTACGGATTCCTTACCTGTGGAGGATTATCCTTACCACACGGACATGTCGCGCGGGCATTGCACGCAGTTGCCTCGCGTCAATGTGGACCGGTTCATTCTCCAGGCGGCGGACTGGCGGCTCCTGCAAAAGGCGCGGGCGTTGCGGGAGAGAATGGAGCGGGCCGGAGTCGAACAGGCGGTGTACGAAGCGTTCCTTTCCGCGTGCGGCTACAGCCGATTCAAGCACCATTTTCGCTTGATTGCGCGGCACTTGCCCTACGAGCGGGCCGTGCAGTTGGCGCACCAGGATCCCTTCCTGCTGGAGACGGCCTTGCTGCAAATCGCGGGACTGCTTCCCGTGTCGCTTCCCGCGGACTCGCTGGAGGTCCCCCACTTCAATCGCTTGGCCACACTTCGTACCACGCATCTGAATGGGCTGAAGTGCCTGCCAATTGCCTGGCCCCGTACAGGGGTGCGGCCCACAAACTACCCCGAGCGGCGATTGGCGGGAGCGGCACGCTTCCTGGCCAGAACGGCGCGCGCGGGACTTTGCACCACTCTGGATGACATCTGGCGTGAAGAGATGTCCGCAGTCGCACCATTCCGTTCACCAAAGTGCTCATCTAGCGGACTTGGATCAGTTCGTGCCACCTGGCGCGCAGTTTGCTCAATGTGTTCCATCGCTGCGTGAAATGCAATCGGACTGAGCAACCACAGCAAGATCCACCGACGGATACCGTAGAGTGAGACATGGTCCGGATCATAATCCAGTGGTCCAGTCTTAGCTCCACCCTTATTTTTGGATGGATGCAGATTATCAAGCGGATTTTTTTTCCTCAGAGCGTCCCGGCGAATCGCATCGAGTTTGCTCTGCGCTTGCATTTTCCACTTGAGAATCCGCACTACTTTGTCGTATTCGGCGTTCCATTCGGCCCAGGCTCTCCATTTTGCGTCCTCTCCCCCGCTTTCGTTGCGAAATTTTTCCCTTGCTGCTTCGGCTCTGCCGTCTTGATTCTCAAGAGCTTTGCCCAGACGTTCCAATTCTTGTGTTAACCGTTCCTCTTCTGTTTTGCCCGGTTTTGCTCCCGCTGTAGACATTGGCGCTGAAGCGCTGTCAGGTTGTGTTTTCGACCAATCCGGAAAGAATCCCGGCGGATCCGAAGTAATGGGATATCCGTCCAACGTGTCGAACCCCATTTTCTTTGGACCGCCGCGACCGACTTCGACTTCTCCACGAGTTGGAATCATTTTGGATGGGTCCAATCCATGGTGTTTTTCGCGTCGATATTCTTTGAATTTGGTCAACAGGCTGATGTGAGGTCCCTTGAACAATGCGGACTCCAAAAGCTCCATTTTGTCCGCAAGGGATAGTGGCAGCGAATCAATGTTCGATGTAATCGCTAACAGTTCTTCCAAGAGTACTTGAGTGTCGGAAAAGCGTGTCGGAGTGCCTGGGGGAAGCACTCTTCCGGGTGCTCCCCCGGGTGGTGATACATACCGCCCCCCGCTTTTAGACCCGCTGAGTGGCAGCGGCGGAATGGGTTCGGGTCGTTTGGGCATGGTGGGCCTCCCTTCATTTGTGGGTTAATTCGTTAATTTTGCATCGGGTCGCTCAAACAAGCCCACACCTGCACGGTTTCGCCATCGCCCTGAAGGGTCAGCCGCAGTTTTGGGTAATACGTGTTCACGTGGATTAACATTGAGTTTGTGAAAAAATATGGGCGCGTTTTGGGGCTGCGAATTTTGCGCCGAATTGGACTCGAAAAACCCGAGTCATATTGGGAATATGGCACAGGGTTTTTCGGAGCCAAGTCGGCCAAAAGTCGCCGGCACCAGGGCGCGCAGCTATTTTTTCACACCCTCTATGTGAACATCCCAAACGTCAGCGATTCTTCAAACAATCACAGCCTTCATCAATACTCTCGGTCGTGTTGTTTCCGCTGACATCGAACGTGTATGTGGAGCAACGGTCCGACACACCGTTGCAGTCCCTATCTTCAATTGTATTTGTCTCGTTCCCGTTGGCGTCGTGCACAAAATTCCAGCAGTCGCTGTCAAAGGTGCCGTCGCATTGTTTATCCACGCCATAATTTGTCTTCAAACCGTTCTCGTCGAAGGCATATATCCCGCATGAACTCGGTTTACCATCGCAGTCGTCGTCATGCGTCCAAGTTGCAACCTGATTCTCTTTGTAAAATGTGTACGTATAACACCAGTCCACCTTACCGTCGCAGTCGTTGTCAATTTGTCCCGATATGTTGTTTCCGTTTTCATCGTGGGTGTAGACACCACAATCCGAATCGTTGATTCCGTCGCAATTGCTGTCGAAACTTTCCATCGCTATGTTACCGTTGGCATCATACGTGCGGGTTGAACACTTGTCGACTATCCCGTCGCAGTTGTCGTCGCTCTTGTAGCTGATTTCATTGCCTTTGGCATCATAGGTATAGGTATCACACCCAGTCACCGTGCCGTCACAACTGAGTTCATATCGGGTGCGTGTTTGGTTGCCGTTGACATCATAAGTGTAGGTATTACAACTATTGGGTTCGCCGTCGCATTGATGGTCGACGGCATAACTCGTCCGGTTGTTGTTGGTATCGTAGGTATACGAAATGCAGTAGTCCGGCGTCTTTGTACAAGACGTATCCACGGTCTCGCCAATTAAGTTGTTGACCGGGTCATAGATGTATGTCTTACAGTTGCCGTCCAGCAATCCGTCGCAATTGAGATCATCACCACTGCTGGTAATGTTGCCCGCAGAGTCGTAGGTCCGAACGTAACATTGATCGAAGGCGCAAATCGGACGATTCGAACCATCCGTATCGGCAGTGATATCCGCTGCGGCGGCAACAATGTCTGGGACCGTTGTGATATCCACGATGGTTGTGATGTCAGGTACCATCACATCCGGTTCGCTATCCATAGGAGAACTGGACACAGAACACGCCGTGAGGATCCCGACGACGAGTAAAAAAGCAACCCGAACGCGTGAGGTACAACATCGTTGATTTTTTTTCTCACAGCGTCTGAGAGTTTGTGAAAAAATAGCTGAACGAACTTGGACGGATGCTTTTGTCCCCGCTGCCCCGAAAAAAAACCTGCGCCATATTCCCGATATGACTCGGTTTTTTTCCGGGTATCGTGGCCAAAATCCTCGTGTCCAAGTCCGTCCCCATATTTTTTCACAAACTCTGAGAAATATCCGGGTGATGCCGCAGGTCTTTTTGCGGGCGAGACGGCAAAATGCGGCAAAAGCATGAAATTCACCTAAAAACACCATACACCCCGCGCATTAGTTCACTCTAAATCAACTTAACTTTCAATTTTTTAAAGTCGAAGACGCTATCGCAGCTAAGTCTACATTTATTTTTGCATTTGGCTATTTCCGACTTACAACCCTCTGATTCCTTTGGATTGCCACACCAAGATGCCGGCGTTGGACCTTTACATCGGGCGTTATAGTATGGCGGTTTTCCAGAATCTGTATGAGCCTCGCCGGATGGCAGAATACATTGTCCGGAACCGCCGCAGGCACCCACACATTCCGGCGTGCAAATCCCTGTCCCAGAGCATAGGTCGTTACAGTCTTTCTTGAGCTTCTCGAATGCAGATTCAAGGTCACTCATCAGCAGAGCCACACCTGGAGGTAGAGTAATGGATATGCTCGGTGTCCCGGTAGAAACATCAATCTCAAACTTGAATGCACCTGTCATGGCAGTTTGAATCCAACGTGTAAGTATGGCGCTTGGCGGGCCAGGAGAATGGGTCTCAAAAGTTGACCCTGATTCGCCCCGTGGAGGCAGCGGCTGTGACACGAACTGCCTTTTCATGGCCTGAGTTGGAGAATTGGCGTCGCAGGAAGTGCTGTTCTTACACCCACACTCGTGGTGAACTCCAACCCCTATTTGAGCGATTGTCGGACGGGAAACCGGACGAGATAGCGGAATCACTTCTCGTCCGCCCCCCCGCGACACTCCGGAGCTGGTGGTGGAGCCAATGGGAGCGATCCACTGTGATGACACTGCCGGTGGACGTACATACGGTCGACCACTACCGGACCCACTGGTTGGCAGCGGCGGAATGGGTTCGGGTCGTTTGGGCATGGTGGGCCTCCCTTCATTTGTGGGTTAATTCGTTAATTTTGCATCGGGTCGCTCAAGCAAGCCCACACCTGCATGGTTTCGACATCGCCCTGAAGGGTTAGCCGCAGTTTTGGGTAATGCGTGTTCACGTGGATTAACATGGTACTGCCTTCCGCTAACTGCCCTTGGGCCAACACCACCGGCCAAGGAATAGGGTTAAGCAGATCGACCAACGACGACTCCAATACGTATTGTACTTCGGCACTGGTTGTCTGCAATTGTATTTTTGCGTCCCGGTAAGGTTCCATATTAATGATCCATTCCGATGGAACCACACCCAGGTCGTTGGGGAATAAACGGACAAGTTGGACCGCGGACATGAAAAGACCTCCATCAATAGGTTAGCCTGGACGCACCGCCATCCAAATGCGGAACGTGACAGCATAGGCCGATGCTCCGTCCAATCGCCACCGAACCCACCGTCGCAGAGGAACGGAGGCTGAAGCATAACGAATTACCGTTTGTGTCAGCCCAGTGCTGTTGACCGAGACATTGGCCATAGATGCAAACAGCGATTCGTCTAGCATCGGTGAGGTTTGGTAACGAACCGACGGGGAGCCACTGAAACTGCTGACATCCAGATAAAAGATGACATCGACGTAACCACCGAGATCAGCCCAGTCGTTGAAGGCTTGTACGACCGGATCGCCACTGGACGCTCCGCGTACGGTAAACCAGTCCTGCAACAAAATGGCTTGCGACATGGGACACCTTCCTTGATTTGGCGGGTCATTCCCACCCGTGGTCGGACAAGCCATAGACCTGTTCCGTCCACGGATGAGAATAGCGGCTGGGGTTTGATTTCACCCTGCTCGCACGACCATCCAGACGCGAAAAGTGATTCGCCATGCCGCGGAAGCGTCGACCTTCCATCGCACCCAGCGGGCCAACGGTACAGATGCGGTAGCAAACAACACGATGGTCTGTGTCAAGCCAGTGGCCGAAATCGAGACCGTGGCCATGTCCTGAAACAGCGAATCATCGGATGTAGGAGAAGTTTGGTAATGTACGGTAAGACCTGCACCTGAGAAATCTTTTCGTTCGATATAAAAAATAGCGTCCGTGAATGACTGAAGATCCAGCCACGCATCGGCGGATTGAATAACCGAATCCGAGGAACTATTTCCCTGGATGCTGGTCCAATCCTGAAGTAGTACCGGTAGAGCCATTGTTCACTCCTATGTTGCGATGCTAACGTAACGGCTAAAGTCAATTCCGAGGCTGTTAAAAAACTCATTGAGGCTGTGAAAAAATAGCTACGTGCCCCAATTCCGGCCACTTTTGGCCCCATTGTCTCCGAATAAGATTTCGCAATATGCCTGATATTACTCAACTTTTTCAAAGCCAATGGGGCGCAAAATCGGCTGATTTGGGTCACGTCCATATTTTTTCACAGCCTCATTCGGTTTTGAGCAACAGAACAATACGAAATGTAATCCTCCAGGCACCCACTGGGTGACGCAGTCGCCATCGAACGTACCGCGCCAACGGCACGGAAGCTGTGGAAAACCGAACAATCGACTGACTGATCCCCGAACCAGAGGGGGCAAATGAAGTCATGACTTGAAACAAACGTTCATCCAACGCAGGAGACGTCTGGATTTCGATTCCCATGCCGCTGGTCATGTCTTTTACTTCCAACAGCACCGTCACTTCGGAATAGAGTTCAGCATCCATCCAATCGGTCGACGGTTGAAAGATTTCATCCGTCGACGCGGCGCCCTTCAGAGTGATCCAGTCCTGCATGATTACAGAGGTTCCCACGTTGACCTCGTCTCCCGAGTCTGCACTTCCCAGCGATCTTCGTGAAAACCGCCGATAGGATCATGTCTTCCGGTATTGCCCACTTTTCTACCGCCGACGTACTTCGAATACGTTTGCGGACGAACCCACACCGGGCACCCCACGAATAAAGGTGTCGGTAAGGAATGGACACCAACCCCGCTCAGAAGGTCGGCTTAGAAGACAAGCACAAAACTGCCGTGCCCGTAAATGCACCATACAAGAGTTCGGGG
>JABWCM010000327.1 GCA_013360285.1 Myxococcales bacterium | reverse complement strand
CCCGAAGGTACGCTGAGGATGGGCCGACCGAGGCAGGACCGACGCAGTAGGCCAATGGCTCGTGTAGCTTATTTTTTTCCCAAACACCCTCTGAGAGGGGGGTTGTTCCGCGGTGCTGTTTCGTGCATGCTCAACATATGTTGGTTGCGCGAAGCACGTTGAGGCACGGGGGCGATGCCCCTCTGCCGCGGGTAGTGTTTTCGTGCGATCTGTTAATTTAAGCTGATGCTCGAACCATTGCGTTTGGCCAAAACCAGTCGCTGTTACCGCTTCATGACTGCAAATATTTCCTCAGGCCTGATGACAACCGAGCGCTATCGTGTGGTGCGCCTTCTCGGTCAGGGTGCGATGGGGCAGGTTTTTGAAGTCTCTGACCGGGTGCGTAATCGAAACTTAGCGCTCAAAATTTTGTCCGATCAGGCCAACTCACAGCAGCTTGCGGCGGAATTCCACTTTATTTCCGGTCTGAAGCATCCTGGAATAGTAAGAGTTTATGATTTTGGTCTGAATCCACAGGGAAGACCATATTTTACAATGGATCTCGTCGACGGAGATTCGTTATCCGAAACCCTACACAAGGTAAATCAGCAGGAATTTCTGCGCCTGTTGTCCGAACTCTGTCGAGCTCTGTCTTATGTTCATGATCGCGGAATTCTCCATGGCGATCTAAAACCGGAAAATATCACGGTTGTCACCGACCCGGTATCCGGCGTCCGACGGGTGGTTCTACTGGATTTCGGACTTGCCCATGCCTACACGACGTCCCAACACAAACAGCGCGGCGGCACACTGTTGTACGCTGCCCCCGAATTACTTCGTGGGCGTTCTGAAGATGTCCGGACCGATCTTTACAGTCTGGGCGCGGTATTGTTTGAAGTGGTGACCGGGCGACCTCCAGTTACCGGCGAAAGTACCCAGCGTATTATCCATTCCATTCTGCACGATCACCCTCCAAGGCCGGATGAAATCAATCCCGATGTTCACCCACGTCTTTCGGAGATTATCTTGCGGCTGGTGCGCAAGGACGCGAGTTTACGTTACCAGTCCGCAAGCGAAGTCGCGATAGAGTTGGAAGCCCTGATTGGCACTTCCCCGGGTCATACCATGCAGACGTCCAGCGGTTACATCGGTGGTGCAGCCCTGGTCGGTCGGGATGAAGCCATGCATGCGCTACAGGACGCGTGGCGCGCGGCCGAACATGGGCACGGGCGACTGGTGTTTCTCACCGGAGAAGAGGGGATCGGCAAAACCCGCCTCATTGAAGAGTTACGGACCCGTGCTCAGTTGTCGGGCGGGTTGGTTCTCGACACACGATTTTCCGCGGGTGACACACTCCCGCTCACACCGATTGCACAATTGTTGCGGGCGTTGACTTCACTCGGTGGCGGAGGAAACGAAGATGCGGATGCAGAAGCCCTGACCTTGGCGATTGATCGGGTTACATCGTTACGCCGGCAAGGAGGGGTTCGAAATGTTGCCGAAGAAATCGAACAACTGGTTGATTTTTTGACACGGCGGTTTGTTGCGGTCAGCGGTCGACGGGCGTTGTTGGTTATTTTCGAAGATATACACTTTGCTGCACCGGAAATTCGTGATCTGATTCTTGCTTTGGGTCTTACGTTACGCCGGGAATCTATTTTGGTCGGCGTGACCTATCGTGACGAAGAAATCCTGGATACTGCCGAGGGCCAAACTTTTTCTGATCGCGTATGGTCCGTTATCGACGAGTCCGGCGTTCAATATGTGCCGCTGCGGAGGCTTTCCGCTCCAGATACCTTACGATTGGTCGATGCGTTGTTGGGTCCGGTGGACGGAGCGACCCGTCTTATGGACACCATTTTTGGCCAGAGTGACGGAAATCCGTACATGGTCGAAGAAACGCTGCGATATCTGGTCGATGAAAACATTCTGCTGCGGGTCCCGGGCCGATGGATGTTGTCTAAATCTGCCAATTTGGATGCGTTCAAACATCTGGCAAGCGGCGAGGTTCGTGCGGCAAGTGAAAGGCGTTTACGGTTTCTTGAGGTGGATACCCGCAAGGTGCTGGAAGCAGCCGCCGTATGGGGCGATAGGTTCACGGTGGGTCACCTTGCGCAGATTTTGCGCTGGGAAACGACTCGAGTGGTGGAGGGACTGCTTTCCGCTGTGCGACGGTCGTTGATTCAGCGGCAAGATGACGGTGGGGAAGTTTATTATTATTTCGCCCAACGAGGCGCGCGCGAGTCGTTGGTGGACGCCCTGGAAGCGGCTTGGCGGAGGGAGCTGCATTCTCGATGTGCGGCAATCGTACGACGAGCGCTATTGCAGGGAAATCCAGAACTACACGAAGCACTATCTTACCACTATTTCCAAGCCGGATTGCCGATGCGTGCGTTGTGGCACGGCATTTCAGCGGCCTCCCGATATCAACAGACCCTTCTTCCGAGCCGAGCTTACTTCATTTATCGCGAACTTGTGTCCATTGCCGACGAATACGCTACCGTTCACACGTTGCCGGTGTTTGTGCGTGAGTCGATGGGTGACTTGTTGATGACACTGGGACGTTTTGAAGACGCGAGGGCTATTTACGAAGAGGCCAAGGAAAAACTCCTTACAAAACAAAGTCTTTCGCCCCGTGATCAGGTGTCGACGCAGCGTCATCACGGTGTGTTGTTACGCAAAGTGGGTGATGCACTTGCCCGTCTGTCCGAATATAGTGCCGCACTCCAGGTGCTTGGTGCGGGTCGGACGTTGTTGTGTGTTTCCGACCAGGGGACGAACGAAAACGATCGGGAATTGCTTGAGTTAACTTACCAGACGGCCTGGTGTGAAATGATGCAGGGCGCCTATGAATCGGCAGAATTTGCAGCGATTCATGGTGTCCGCCAGGCATCTGAGCTGGGTGACGAACACATGGAAGGGCGGCTTCAGTTGCTCGCGGCCAATGTGTATTGGCATCGCACCGAATTTGAACCGTCCATTGAAGCGGCCCGCCGGGCACTGAGTATTTTTGAGCGGCTTCAGCATTTGCGGGGTATTGCAGATGCTCACTTAGCGATGGGTTCCGGTTACCGGTTTATGTCTCGGTTTTCTCATGCCGTGGAGAATTACCGAAAAGCCAAAGAGATTTACGAAAAACTAGGCGTTGTCGCACATACGGGCAAGGTATGTAATAACTTAGCGATAGCGCTTTATCTGATGGGGGATTGGAAAGACGCCTGCCGCGAATGGGAAGCATTCGTCGACATCTGTTCGCGCACCGGGGAACGCCACGAACGGGTCGCCTCGTTAAATAACCTAGGACTTGTGTATAGTGACCAAGGAGAGTTTGAAAAAGCAAGGGAAACGCTGGTGCGGGGTCTCGCGTTGGCCAAGCAGATTCGTTATTCCCGCGTAGAAGCGATGATCGAATCCAATCTGGGAGAGGTGCATTTTCGGCAAGGACGTTATTCGGAAGCATTGTTATGTTACGAACGATGTGAAGAGTTGGCTTTACGTTACCAGTTCCACGACGAGTTGGTGGAGCTGGAACGCCGCAGGATCGAACTGCATTTGGAAATGGGCACTTATGAAGGTCTCGGCTTAAAAATTGAAAAGACCTTGCAGGACGCGCGAGCGTTACGTTTGTTGGCGGAGGAGGCCGCACTACTTCGACAAAGTGCCAGGTTGTTTCGTGCATCGAGCGATCTCGAAAAAGCGGATCTCACACTGAATCAGGCCGAAGACATTGCAACAGAAATCGGCTCCGATACCGAATTGGGACGGATCTATCTCGAACGGGGGCAGATCCTTTCGCAGCAGCGTCAGCCGGAATTGGCGGTGGAATATGTCCGCCAGGCGTTGGAGCGATTTTCTGAACGGGGCCAGATTTACGACCATGCCAAAGCCCACTCAGTTAAGATAAGACTGGAAGCCCTACTCAAAAGTGGTGCCATTACGCCGTCTATGCAGATGTTGCTGGAGTTTAACAAGACCCTTGGCAACATTTTGGAACTGGACGCGCTGTTGCAGAGGCTCATCGATGTAGTCATGAGCCTGACCGGTGCTGGACGTGGGTTTGTACTTCTTTACGATATGGGGCGTCCCAGCATTAAGGTCACGCGCACTTCTCAAGTAGACCGTCAACGTCCTGAAAGATCGGAAGTCAGTTTTAGCAGGACCATTACCCAGCAGGTACGAGAAACTCGCCAAAGCGTGTGTTCTACCGATTTGCCGTCCGATCCCCGATATAGTTCAGCCGACAGTGTGATTACGTTGGGTCTACTCGCCGCAATGTGTGTTCCAATCATGCTGCGCGGAAACGTATTGGGGGTAATTTACGTCGACAGCGACCGGGTTGCTGATGATAACTTTGTGCAGTCGCTTGCTATTTTAGAAGCACTCGCATCTCAGGCAGCAATCTCGATTGAAAACGCTCGCCTGTATGAGGAACAAAAACTTCGCACCCGGCTCGTACATAACGTGGCGCATGAGTTAAATAACCCGATTATGTCGATACAGTTGTATCTTTCGTTGTTGTCTCACCAGGCGCGTGATTGGGGCGAACTCGCACAAAATCGGTTGTCGTTGCTTGACGAGGAGTCCAAACGTTTAGGTCGCCTTGTTGGAGACATTCTAGAAATGGCGAATTTCTCCCGCACGCCGTCTTTGCCGATGCATGTCATATCGGTCTCGGATTTTCTGGAAGGTGTGCTTTTGCGGCTGAAACCGCTTTCCGATGCAAAACAGATTACGACACAATTGATTTCCGAATGCAGCGATGCCCGAGTAGTCGGAAATCGTGACAGACTACAACAAACCGTAACCAATTTGGTGTCCAACTCCTTGAAATACACGGCGCCCGGTGGTTCGGTCACATGCACTTGCGACATCATTCCGGCCCGAATGTTGGTTGGAAGTGGTCCACCGTCACAGAGCAGACCCGCCGAGATGTCCCAGCAACTGTTGATGCCGGCGTTGGCGATTTACGATTTGGCCGACGAATTGGGACCCGAGGTGCCCTATTTCGGTGCGCCGGAGTTGTTGCCGTTTGCCGCATCTTTGAACAAAGAGTGGGCGATTCGAATCGGCGTCCGAGACACCGGAATCGGTATTGCACCGGAGCATTTGAAGCGAATTTTCGACGAATATTTCCGGATTGACAACGAAAACAACAAGTTTAACCGCTCAATTGGCATCGGATTGTCGATTTCCAAAGCCATTGTTGAGCGGCATGGTGGGCGGATTTGGGTCGAAAGCGAACTTGGGCGAGGTTCCTGCTTTTATTTCACGTTGCCGCTTTATCGGGAGCCAACGTGAGGTTGGCTCGGTGATTCATTCATTTGAGGCGTTCACCTGCTGTCGTAGGTTAAGGCGGCGCCGGTGCTTCGTTGACCTCCAGTTCCAAGTAGCTGACCATATGCGGTGTAGGGGCTGCCGCCGGGTCGTAGTGCCCCACCTTTTTCAACTGTGATTTGGGAACTTTGGTTACGTTTTTCGCCCGAAGACCATCTGCAAGCGCCGAAACCTTATAGTCCAACCCATCTATCACCCCACGATGATAAATACGGATCACATGCCGTGGCGGCAGGGTTTCGATACGAAACTTGTCCCCGCGTTTGGATTTGACATCGACCGACGACACAAGCGGAATCGACAACGTGACCTCCGGCTCTCCTGTTCCAACAATGGGTGTCAAAATAAACTGGGGTGCAATATCCCGTTTGAGACCATGTTTTCCTGCGAATTCCGCCAATTGAGAAACGGAATCCGTCAAATTGAACTCCGCTCGTTTGATGGTCTGGGTCGCCAAAATCATGGGTTCGGTAGTCAAATGAACAATCGTTCCTTCTTCCACCTGCGCCGGGCGATTTGCCGCCACGCCCTCCGGGCCGGCGATCTTGATGTCGGTCCAGGTTTCCGTGCAGACGTCCGCGCCGGCGAATCGGGTGATGCGGCCCTTCGGAAACTTAGCGCCGCCAACTGTTTCCCATTCCGAAAACGTCGTCTCAAACCGCCCTTGTTCTCCTCGATGACCCGGATTAGATAAGGCCATTAACAAGTAAGTTTCCGGGTGGAACGACAAAGTCACTTCTCCGATTTGAATGGTTGGACACTCCACTCCCGATATGACCGTCTGTGGCATGAGCACAGGTTGACTGGGGTCAGGTGGGAGCAGGCTTCCGTGACGAATCGCCTGTACGGAGTAACCGAGCGTGTTGTCGACAAGGGGGTCGCACCCAACAACGGCCGGGCCTCGCAGAGCCCAGCACCCGTCTGCATCATAACCCCATACCTGCGTCGACCCAACGCTGGTTTCGGTTAGATGCAGCGTCACTGGATAAGCCCATCGAACTTGGGTTACCACTTCGGCTCCATCCGCGTTTTTTCCGGTTGCAGTCAGTGTCAAGCGCCCCAATTTTGCTAATTCCGTAAGGCCTCCGTGGGCGTCTTGTGCTTTGGCCAGTATCCACGGTGCAGTTCCCGTTTCCAGGTTCACTGGCGGTGGGGTTTGGGGTTGTTGTTCGGTTTCCGGGTTTTGGGGAGCTGTGGCGACTGCGTCGGCTTCCGCTACGGGTCGGGCCTCCGGCGCCGCCGCAGGCGCAGCGTCCGTCGTGGGTGTAGGTTGGGGTGCTGCCACTGGTGGTTTGGTTGTTGCCGCCGGATCATTTCCTGGTGGTTTATCCTGTTGTTGTGTACAACCGCTACCAACCGAAACCGTGGTCAACAACAAAACACTCAGAGTTTGTGAAAAAATATGGGCGCAGGTTTTGGGCGTGGATTTTGCGCCGAATTGGTTTTGGAAAACCCGAGTAATATCGGGAATATTGCGCAGG